>SOKM01000139.1 GCA_004375785.1 Candidatus Cloacimonadota bacterium
TGTATAACTCCAGGAATAATCGGTCTGTTCTATTCTCAGTCCCATTGCTCTGTGTGCAGCCGGCGAAGCATTCACAACAAATTCGTCCGAATATGCCATAAGGAAATCCTGCTCGGAAACAGCGGTGCTGTCGGAAGGGTTTCTTGTTGACATTACATGAATGGTGTCTGAATCTGCAGATGTAGGCCAAAATTCATTCTCCCACGCCCACCCATCAGCGCCAACAGAAACGAGTGTATCAGCAGTAGTATCCGATGTTTGAATAATTGCACCTATCCAGAGGGCGCCCTGAAATAGATAATCAGCATGCGACCCACCGGGAAATTCACAGGAAGGAAAGTTCTTACCATATATCTTCCAGGTGCCGGAATTACCAAAAAAACCAAAGTTTGTCACGGTCAGCCAGATATTCCCTACATCGTGAAATTTATACTGGGTAGCGGGTTTTGACCCCATCTGTGGGCCGATATACGGAGGCTGCGAAGAGTCAATATAAGCATAACTGTATGTTAAATTGATAGAGATAAAAAGAAGAACAAAAAAAATAATTTTCCTTTTCATTTTTCCTCCTTTTGTAAATATTCAGTCAACTATATTGTAGGTTCAAAAACAAAAAACATAAACTATTTTAATCTATTCCTGAAGAACAAACTTCATAGGGTAACTTACCCAAACCTTTACAGGTTTATCCCTCTGTTTTGCGGGATAGAAACTTGTAGCATAGGCTGCCTGGATTGCTGCATTATTCAGGTCGGGCGTCAATTTCTTCAATATCTTAACATCAAGTACCTTTCCATTCACATCAATAAGCAGTTTAAGAATGACCGTACCTTCTATGCCTGCCTGTTTCGCTATCTGTGGATAAACAGGCTTCACAATCTGTTTGGGTCTTGGAGGTGTATCATATGCAACAAAGTCTGGTGTTTCTCCTCCTGGTTCAATAGGCAGCTTTTCAAAGGTCTCAAAGTCAGCGGTCTTTTCTATGGTTGCCTGCTGAATTTCTTCTTCGCTTTCTGCCTCAACAGGCAGTTGAGGTTTTTCCGGGGGTGGTAGTTCCTCCACCCGTTCAATCTCTTCAGGTACATCTTCCAGTTTTGTTGGTTGCTCAACACGAGGAATATAAGGATGAAGTGTATAATGTGGAAACAGGTAAAAACCTACAATAAAAAAAAGAACTGCAGATAAGACACTTATCCTTAAATATAATGGAAATCTTTCCTTCAGGTCAACAATAACATTTTTTTCCATTGACTTAACCTCTCAATCTATCAGTTGCAAGAGAAACTCGCAGTGCTCCTGCCTCTGATAACTGGTCAAAGATATCACCAACGATATCATATTTTGCACTTTTATCTATTCTTAAGGATACAATAGTGCTCCGGTCTATCTGCATCTTCTTTGCCATTTCAATTGAAACCTGGTTGACTCTCATCTGATTATCATCGATGGAAATCAAACCCACCGCACTGACATAAATATGAGCAATCCCTCTACTGGGAAGTTTATGTCCCTCCTCTGCCTCTGGAAGTTTTATGTCAAGACCTGTTTCAGCACGGAATACAGTTGTAACCATGAAGAAAAAGATAAGGAGAAACGCAATGTCTGCCATTGAACCAGTAGGTATCCCCGCTGTATCCTCTTTCTTCTTTGCAAAACGCATTTTTGACTCCTATTTCAATCTACTTCTTTTCTGGTGGTCCTTTTGGTGCAAAACTTATCCTTTCTGCACCACCATGTTTTAATTTATCGAAGACTCTTACCATATAATCATATTTTGCTTCAGGATGTGTTTTTATAGAAAATACAAGACTATCATTCTCGGTAAGCATTGCCTTTGCTTTATCAGCTATCAAATTGAGTTTTGTTGGGTCTCCATCAATCTTCACATCTCCTGTTTTATTGACATAAACATGGGCGATGTTACCCGGCGCTATTATAATTATCTTACCATGTTCTGGAAGAATAATCTGCAGCCCCATCTCATTACTGAATATGGTGCTTACCAAAAAAAAGATAATGAGAAGAAATGCTATATCAGCCATCGATGCTGTGGGAATTTCTGCCTGTCTATCTTCCCTCTTCCTTAATTCCACAATTCAACCTCCCTTCTCAACTTCTTCCAGCAGGTAGTCTATGAGGTAATTGGATGCCTGCTCCATAGAACGTGTGTATGTATTTATTCTCGAGGTGAAGAAAACATGAGCAGATGATGCAGGAATTGCAATAATTAGACCTGTTGCTGTCGTAATCAAAGCCTCTGAAATACCCTGTGCAACAAGTGTCGGGTCAATGGTGCCGGCTAAAACAATTGCATCGAAAGCATTTATCATCCCTGAAACAGTCCCCAGAAAACCTATCAGTGGTGCAACACCTGCAACCGCAGCAAGAACGAGCATACCCCTGTCAAGAAAAGCAAGTTCAACTGAACCTGCAGAAGTAATAGCTTCCTCAAGAACTGTTTTAAGATCACTTGAGCTTCTGTATTTTTCGAATTTTTCAAGCGTTGGAGTAAATATTTTGGCAACCGGATTTGGATTCTGATTGCAGAGTGTGATCGCAGCTTCAACTCCTCCCTCTTCATACGCTGAAATCACCTGTTTGACAAAGAGACCAGGATTTACCCGTGCCCTGAGCAGGGTGAAGAATCTTTCCAATATGTAAGCAATACAGATTATAGCCGCAAGTAAAAGCGGCCACATAGCCCATTTACCTCGTAGGAAAAGATCCAGCATTAACGCCTCCTTTCAGATTTTATAAAAACTAAAACTCATAACCGAGTGCTATACCAAAATAGAGCTGTCTTCTTGATCCCCAGTTTCTTGGATTCCTATCATACTCAGTCCCTGGAATACCATCATCCGTCGAATCGTGTGCATTACCTGTAGCACCGTAAACATTCATTGTGTTACTTCTATCAAACAAATTCCTTACCTCTAAAAGGAATTCATACCTCAAAGGGCCTAAATAAAAGAATTTTGTTGCCTTGACATTGGTCGTAATTGTATAAGGTTTTCTCGCAGAATTTGGTAGTATGGTAACATCCTCTTCTCCTTCTTTACCTGAAGGAGTGTATGGAAGACCGGTTGCAAATTGTGTTAGTATATTCATTCCCCATTTATCTGGCAAGGAGAGACCGAAGAGAACAGGATGTTCACCAGAGTGTGATCTTAAATCAATAACATTAGTAACTGCATGCCTCTGGTCCCAGTCAAGAGGATATTCACGAAGAGGAAGCGGTATCCCCTGGTAAGAATAATCATATCCCTGCCTATCAGAGGAACTCTTCCCCATTGCCCACATAATGCTATAATCGAATGAAATAGAATAAAAATGCGAATGTCTCTTTATAAAATTGACCTCTACACCCCTCACACTCCCGTAATCCTTGTTTACCCTTATCTGATAGGTAAAGGGTGAAACCCCTCTCTGCTCTGTATCTATTAAGCCTCTTATGTCCTTATAGAAACCTTTAAGTTCCAGTGTCGTTAACCTCCCAAATGCATGTTTAATCCCAAGTTGATAGGCAACAGTTTGTTCACAATCAAGATTGGCATTTCCATACAATCTTATAGCGCTGCTAAATTGTGTCGTGTCCTGATAGAAATATTCAAATTCTGGCGGCTGTGAGAAATGTCCATAAGAGAAATACATCTTATCAAACTCGGATATGGGGAATGATATTCCAAATCTTGGACTCAAACGAAATTCATATTCTGACATAAGAGGGAATCCAAAAAACTCACGGTCTTCTCTCTGGTCACTCACCTCCCAACCTGGATAAACAAAGTCAAACCTCAAACCACCATTTATTATCATCCCCTCGGTCTCTATTTTATCCTGTATATATAACGCACCAGAAGAGGGGTGTCTTGTGTAGAAATCTCTGAAATAACCCCTGTCAGGCCAGGGACCGGGAGGAGGAGGGTCTCTGCCCTCTTCCTTAAACCAGGGATACTGTATCTCCTGCATACTCATCTCATACCGTTTATATTCAATACCTGTTTTAACAAGATGAACCTTTGTTATCTGACTTGTCACATCTCCCTTGATTGAAAGGACATCCGAATACCTCTTATGCCATTGAGCCCACTGGTCAAAACCATATTCCCAGAACCGGTCACCAAGAGGATAATCCCTCACTCCATTTCCATTATAATCCTCAAAAGGCTCGTGTCCCCATTCGCCTTCGTCATATACACCATTACCTTCCAGGCTATCATGGTTGTCGGGTATCCCATCCATTCCGTAGTCGTAGTAAGGTTCTCTCCCTGTCCAGATACCATCACCATTATAATCCCTGAAACGTTCCCCTATATCATAATGATAATTCTTTTCTGCCAGATCAGTAAAAGGCTCGCCGTCATCCCAGAAACCATTCTTATTCAAATCAATAAACTGCTCTCCCCAATCATAAACTCCATTATATCTTAACAAATCATCAAAAGGCTCCTGATCCCCATCAATATTTATAATAATGTCAATTGGGTCATCACTTGTATTTGGATATTGGTTGATTTCATTCGACATTTTACCACCAGGGGTAAGCTCATATTCTGTGTGGAAAAAACCAACAGCCACAGTATAGAATGTTTTTCCAGACAGAGTATGGTTCCAGTCTGCAACTGTTTGGTTACTACCTTTTGTTCTTCTATATGCATTCTCGGGGATGTATTTGAACTTGTGGGAATAACGAAACTCTCTTACCCAGGATGTCCTGTATCCCAGGCTCAATTTTGCTGTGGAAGAAAACCGGCAGGCAAGTTTCGAATTTGTAGTATATGTATTTTGCATTCTGTCCTGCATTCTTATCTTATCCCAGAGGAGGTAAGTTGTCAAAAAAGAATTAAGTCGTTTATCGGAATAGGGTGTATGGGTATCTGTCCAGTCACCAGTCGTTGAAACATAGTAAGTTATAGTCCACGGAACCTTTATTCCTAACGCGGGCAGGATATGCTGAGACACTAATTCAGGACCACCCGCTGAAAAAACTGCCTTGTCATTGTTGAAACTATTCTTTACCCGACCCCATTGGTCAAGGTCCTGTTTCATAAGGATATGGTCGTTTTTATAAGATACCTTTACAGAATGACCCTTAGTACTACCCTCCCTTGTAACAAGGTTCACTATTGCTGATTGTGCAAAACCATATTCAGCATTAAATCCACCCGTAAGGATCTCCATCGCATCAATTTCACTATCCTCAATGCTGATACCAAGCCCACCTCCGACAAGAGGATCTGTTACTTCCATTCCATCAATCAGGTATAACACCTCTCCTCCCCTTCCACCACGGACATGGATTTCCCTTCGAGCTGGATCCATAACCATACTTGCTCCTGTCAGGAGTGCTTCAACAGGATTGGTAACAGCCATCCGCTCTATTTGCTCTCCTGTCATCTCCACCTTTGATGTAGTCACATCACGTTCTATTATTTTTTTAGCATAAACAACTATTTCCGGCACCTCAATAACTTCCATTGGAAGTGCAAAATTTACTGTTGAGGTTTGGTCAATCTTGACCTTAACACCATTTACAGTTAAATCATGAAATCCCATCATTCTTGCCTGGACATTATAGACGCCAGGCGGAATATTCAAGATGAAATAATCGCCGTTTATATCTGTTACAGCACCCATTGTAGTTTCAAGGATAAGAACATTGGCAAAAGGTAGTGCTTCCCCATCCGTATCAACTACCCTTCCTGCTATCTTGCCAGTCCTGCCAGCATAAAGCAGGGATAAACTCAGAAAGGTTACTATGAGAAGAACCAGTAGAATATATCTTGAAGATTTCATTTTCCCTCCTTTATTTTTTAAATACTTTAATACAGGCGTTGCCCATATCTACTACATAAATCCTGCCCTCACTATCAATAAAAATATCTGTAGGAAAATTAAACTGATCATCTCCTCCACCGAGGCTCCCGAAAGAACGGACATAATCACCCTTTTCATCGTATTCAACTACTCTATGATAAGACTTCTCACTTCCTCCACCTTCAGTGACAAAAATGTGACCGTCCTGTGCAATTGCTATTCCGCTTACATATTGAAGGGTTGTATCATTATCAGATGAAATTTCAAAAACTTCTGTTGGAGGAACCCCTGGATTTTCTATATCTGTAAATCTTCTTATAAGACTATGAACTGTATCCTTTTTAACACCAAAACTGGCGAGGTAGAGGTCTCCGTCGAAGAGTTTTAATCCGCGTCCTTTATAATTAATCTGATTTTTTGCTATGGACATCGACCAATATTTCTTCCATCCATCAGTTGACCAAGTAGTATCATAGGCTACGATACTAATTTCTGTTGATATATATAACCATTGACTGCTTGGGTCAATCACACTGGAATAAGGCGATTTTATTCTGGAATTTAGATCGCTCCTGTCATTTTGTCGAAATTGATAACCATACAGACACACTGTATCCAACAATAATGTATCCGTTAGTGTATCCCATACTCCACTTCCGCTGTCTGTAGACATTGTAACAACTGTAGATAATGCTGTCACAGTATCTTCTGATGTAAACATCTTGTCGAAGTCATAAATAGACATTACGGTGCTATCGAGTTTTACATTGGCAACATAGACAAAATTCATATTTTCGTCCACCGATATAGCCGATGGAGAATCATATAAATCTTTACCAATAAAAGTCTCTACAACCTTTGTCGTATCTATAAATAATATTGTTGTGTCAGTGGAATCTATTTCAAAGGTTGTGTCGTAAGTTGTAGTGATATTAATCGTTGTATCCAAACCAAAATAGTTCCAGGAAATCCATCTCGTACCATTGTAGTAATGGATAGCAGATAAACCTGGATCTGTGAGATACATCTTTCCTGCATCATCAAGATACATAGAAAAAGGAGAACTGAATTCATCTTCGCCAATTATAGTGTCAAGGCTGTAGATACTGACAGAAACAGTTACGTTCGTATCTACAAATCCGGGGGTGTCTCCTATACTATCCGTGCAGGTAACGGAAATTTTGTAATTACTTTCCACTGCAGGAGGCTTCCACCAACAGGGGTTTGCAGTATTTGAAGCAGTATTAAGCGTTTCATCTGCAAAGAATTCTCCTTGCCCTTGAGAGCAAGACCACTCAAAATACATTTTATCCTCATCTGGATCAGTAACCGCCAGGTTCAGGTAAACCACTCCTTCTTTAAAAACAATGTTTGGTGACGCCTCTATTGAATTTATGATGGGGTACAAGTTGTCTCGTTGTGCAGGTTTTTTGGTGCAACTCAAGAGCAAAAGAATTATAAATAGAGGAATTGCAAAAAACAGCATCTTTTTCGTCATCTTACCTCCTTTTCATATAATAAAATCCCAATTAACACTCATCAAGTAAATATAACACAGAAAAATCCAGATGTCAAGAAAAAAATTAATGGCTCACCCAAAAGTTGTAAACAATACCTCCCAGGAGACTCAGGAGACCAGCAAGAAAAATCGATATAGATTCATATGTACCCATTCTTAAAGAATTGACAATAAGTGGAAAAAGATCTCCGGGGTCAGCCGCTCTCAGCGCAGGAAGGAAAAAGCCCACTCTAACAAAATGTAGAAAAGTGCCAATAATGAGCACAATGCCGCCTAAAAACGGAAAAATCCAGATGCCCGCCTTCCTTATGAGTTTCAGTAACCTTTTTAAAATAAGACCGTAAATAATGATAGAGAGGGCAAAAAGAAGAATTCCAACTGCAAAAAGTATTTCACCATAAAGATTTGGTCTCATTCATCACCCCTTTTTTGGTTTAACGACATTATAGAACCTGAACGCTGCAGCAAGAGATAATATCCCTGATAGGAAGAATATTCCGTATGCAATCCAACTCTGTATGAAAGTCATCTTCAAAAATCCTTTTATTACGGCTGCGTAAGTTTTTATGATCGCAAAGATGAGTATACCTGATGGAGCAATTATCATGAATTGCCAATCTGTCTTCTTTCTCAGGACTATTTCATATTTCTTGGCAATAATACTAAAAAGAATCAGAGATAACCAGAGTACCAGAGCACCTGCAATTGTAAGATAACTCGAAATATTTTTCCAGAAAACCACTTCTTTGGGCCACTGTGAAGGAAGTGTCGTAAAAAAAAGTATTATTTTTATCATAGATACCTCCTCAGACTATTTACTTTTCATAAATAATCAGTCAACCCCGTTATATTCTCACGAAATGTTGTCATTGCGAGTATTTTTTCATAATTTCTTCCGAAGCAATCTCGGTTTTCCGCACTATGAGATTGACTCCTCACTATGTTCATTATTCTCCTGCTTGTCGTCGTTCTCCTTACTTCGTTTCGTCGTTCATTGTCCTTGAATAGACCAGTCTGCGGTAATGTTCTTTCTCCTTCGGAGAAAGTTCACGCTCACGAAGTTTACACTAAAAGAAGTGAATGTGTTCGCTCGCAATGACGGGGTTTACTGACTATTTACTCTTCATCTCTTATAACGGATAAAAGTTTATCGATCATCTCTCTTGCAAAAGATGGACCAATAAGCATAGCAGATGCTTTTTGAAGTGAGAAACATAATTTCTGCACCTCAGAAAATGTTGCAGATTCGGTAGCAATCTTCATATCTGACATTTGATTCTCAAAAATTGTCTCGCTAAAATCACCAAGATACTCGGAAAGAATCTCTTTTATCTTCTCGAAAATTGAGGAAGAAAGTATTCTTTCTTCCTTCTCCGGAACCTTAACGGATGACTTTACCTTTACTTCTTCTTTTGCCTTTACCTCAACACCTACAAATGTAGAGATAACTTTCTGATAAATACTTTTAATACTACTAAAAGCAATATTTTTTGGAAAAATAATACCACAATATCCGTCATCATATTTGAAAATAGAAACCCTTTTATTCTCGCCTTCTAATAAAAACGAGTCAAACACCATAGCACCGAGAGCATCCATTGTCTGTGTTAAAACAAGAGCTATTCTCTTTATTCTCGATTCTGGAACACTATATTTTTCTGTAAAAGAAAATAGGTTTTCTTCGCCTTTAAAATAGAACAAACCGAGAACAAGTTCATTTTTAATTAGTTCCTGAAGCAGTTCTTTCATTTTGTTATTCCCAATTTCTCAATAACATTGTGGACCTTCTTCTTTGCTTCAATGGCTCCGAACTTCTCAACTGCTTTTCTACAGAGTGAATCTGTTACAAGCTTTGAAACAATGGAAATATCTTCTTCTTTAGTTTCCGGGTCCAAATTGCCTTCAAATATCACCTTATTATTATCAAAATGAATAACACTTATCATCTTCTTTCCAATCTCATTTTCATAGAACTTCTCTCTTACAAGCTCTATCCACTGAACTCTGTCTTCTCTATCACTGAATTCATCTATAAGGAGGTTGATCTGATTAACCTTGCTGTCGAGGAATCTGGTTTGCTGACTTAATTCACCAACGGAAGAAACAGATACCTTTTCGGGTTCTTTCATCTCCCCATCTGTTTTTTCTATCCCTTGTATTTTTTTCATTACCACCTCAAAAGCGATATCTGAAGACAACTCACATCCTATGTAACCACCTTCTTTCACAAGGATAACGAACTTCTGGTTCTCTTTCTCAAGATAACTAAATTTAAGTCTCTTGATACCAAGTGAAGATGCAACAACATCAAATCCTGAGCCAAAGAATGCAGTGATATCTTCAAGTAAAGGATTTATATCTCCTTCCTTCAACAGAACAGAACCATCCTGTGGATCCACAGTAATACAACCTGTAATCCCATCTATGGCAATGATTTTTTTAAGTAACGATTCAAACATTATTTCCTTATCTCGCTTATTCTTTTAAGGGCAGCATTAAATTTTGTTCTGGTTAGCATAGGTCCGAACTCTCTTTGACATTTCTCTTTCAGAATACTCTCCACCTGAGAAAATAATTCTTTTATCTCTTCTTTCGAGATATCCATTTTCTTTTTCGCTTTCACAGAGAGATTTGCATCACTAAAAACAACATTTTCAAGTAACCTTCTTCCAGCCTTATCCTTATCCAACGTATCCTTTGTAAGTTCTATCCATTCCTTCTCATCAATGCCAAGAGTCGCAAGTTCCCTGGATAAAATATTAATGAATTGAATTTTCTCTTTTAGGATATGCTCAAGCTCTTTTGGGTCGTATATTAAACCTTTTTCTAAAAGCCAGGCTGTTGTTTTATAGACAGTGAGTGCTCCCATCCCACTTTTTTCAATGATATCTTTTATATTGTTTTTCCCATCCATCAGCACTAATATCTTCCAATCACTTTTTCTCAACGCAACAGCACCTTCTGGAGGTTTCTGGGATTTAACGAGAATTGTATCAAATGGGGGAAGTTTTGCTTTTATCTCATTAATCTCTACTCTTCTTCTTTCAATTTCTCCTATCAAAGTCGAAACTTCATCCTTAATTGTAACCTCGGCTATCTTTTCATCAGGGAAAAATTCAATCTGTCCATTCAAAAAAATAGAAAGGTTGTATAATGCCTCAACACCCTTTAATTTCTTGTAAGAAGAGTGGGTAACCTTCCCTTTGACAAAATAGACCTCTCCTTTTTCACCTGCTGAACGTAGCTCGAGCCTTCCAGTTTTATCAAATTTTGTCAAAAGGAAAAAAATCTGGCTTGCAGAAAAATCGGATAAAGATGCTACTAAACCCATATCTCTTTATTTTTATATCACTTAAAACCATCCAGAAATTGACTATTCTTCACTAAACTCTTGAAAAACTTTTTCAAAGTTTATCTTACTTTCTACATTTTGATTCAAAACATTACAGAATCACACAGAAATATTATACCTCTAAAACATACCCTTGTCAAGAAAAAAAATTAGACACAATAATTCCACTCTTCTGACTCATATTTATTTTTCAACAGCTTTTTTCTCTCAAGCTCTTCTGTGGACAATTCTCTTCTTTCTATATTTATATTATAAGTGTGTTCCATACCGTCCTTTAATTTATCGCTGAAGAACTCGAAACTCAGAACCTTGCTTTCTTCGATATAAAAAAAATCATCAATTGTAAAGATATCAAAAAAAGCAGAGCGTGGTCTCTTGAGAAGAAGAGAACCCTGAACAAGGATAGCATCTTTTCTTCGATATTGTGAAACACCTAATACTTTCTTCTTATGTATAGTCAGTTCATATCGCGAGATTGAAGAAAAACAGAACGGATTGTGTTGAAGGTAAACATCTTTTTTCATCTCCTTCGCATGTTTCACTTTCTCCCATTTTACAGGAATATTTAATGACCTCAGAGAATAAAGAAAAGCCTCAGAAATTGCCTTGTAGGTCTCGTATATATTACCGCCCAGAATTGGATTATTTTTTTTAATTATCAAACTAAATGTAAAATCACCAGAATGAACGACTGCCCTTCCACCAGTGAGTCTTCTTACAACATCAATTCTGTTCTTTTTACATAAACTCACATTAATTTCTTCCATTTTCTGCAATCTTCCAATCGTTATAGCCGGTGGGCAAAAATCAAAAAATCTTATTGTTTCCGGAGAACTCTTGTCTATAACACCATCAAGTATGGCTTCATCCACTGCCATCTGTGTAAAAGCGTCTATTCCTCTCATTACTACCAAACGATAATCCATATCTTCTTACTTATAAAACATTTTTATGAAAATTTCAAGTGATTTCCCTAAGGATTCCTTTACATTCATCATTTCAGTTCTTCCAAACTTTCTCCTTTAATAATTTTTATTCTTTTTATCCTCTCTCCTATCCCGAATTTTGCGGATTCTATAAAAGAAATAGAAAGTGCTTTTTTATAAAATTCCAATGCTCTATCAAACAACATCAGTTCTTCAGCAGACAGACCAGCTTCATAAAGTGCTCGAATCCTGTCGCTCATATCTTCGTATGTTATGGAAGATTTCTCATATAAATCTATGGCCTCTTTTAGTGCTCCTAACTCCTTCTTATATTGAGCTTTTAGGAAATATGATTCTGCTCTTATTTTTAGACTTGCTATTTTTATCAGATTATCGAGATATTCTAAATATTCTTCACCCTTCCCTTCCAGGTAAAAAGTTTTAGCAATCAAAAGTTTTGCCTGCTCTTTTAATCGAAACACCTTTTTGCTCTTTACAACCAATTCAAAAGAAACCCTTGCCTCCTTGGGTAAATTCAATTCCAGATAATTCTTACCAATGATGAAATTTCCATAATCGGTCATATTACTTTCCGGGAATCTTCTTGTTAGTTCCTTGAAAATATCTATTGATTCTTTATACATTTCATTAGAAAAGAATGTCTCACCCATTGAAACAAATGCAGACTCAGCGTATTCATCTTTCCCCTCTGAAAGTTCCTTATAAATATCGAGCGATTTCTCATAATAACCAATTTGAGAATAACTTTGTGCCAATTTAAAAAGGACAAAACGACTGTTTTCATCTTTTGGAAAAAGATTGAGAAACCGTTCATATTCCCTGATTGCCTCCCAGTATTTCTGTAATTGAAAGTAGTACTCTGCAACTTCCAACTGCAGGTAAGCACTTTTAGGGCTTTCTGGATATTTACGTACAAAAGCCCTGTTCATATCGACTGGATTCCTGTAATATCTTAAATTTAAGAGACATCTCTCTGTCTGGAATCTCACTTCATCAAGCAGGCTTGGCGAAAGTTCCAACTCAAGAAGTTTTTTATATGTATTGTATGCATTCAGGTATTCCTCTTTTTCGAAACTAATTCTTGCAATCATATTCATTGCATGTGATTTCCATCTTGAATTAGGGAAAGTAGAAATTATCTTTCTAAAATCCGCATTGGCTCGTTCGTATTCTCTAAGGAAAAATTCAGATTTACCACGAAGGTAATATATTCTATCTTTATCTTCAAGCGAAGGAGCAATTTTCAGCAATCTTGTAAAATAAAATTCTGCTTCTTTATGTTCTCCAACATAAAAAAGAGAGAGTGCTGATAATCTCATGATTTTTGAGAGATGTGGGGATTCAGGGTACAAAACCAGAAAATCCTTGAGTACAGCATAAGCACTGGAGTATTTGCCAAGTCGAAAATATGCCCAGGCCAACCCATAGAGTGCAAACTTTTTTTTACTGGCACTATTGACCATACCAGTATATTTTCTGTAATACTTTACTGCCTCCTTATAATCCTTAAGAAAATAGTAACATTCAGCAGAAAGAATAGTTATCATTTCCTTTATCCTTTTAGATATGGAGGTATCGTTTTCAATTGATTGAAACTCTTCTTTTGCTTTCATAAAAGAACCATTTCTATAAAAAAGGTAACCCTTCATTGCCGATATTTCGCATCTTCCTTCAGTGTTAATTGTTGTCAAAATATCAAAAGATTCTTTTTCTTTACCTTGGGTCCCCCAGATAAGTCCAAGATAAAGTGAAGATTTATATCCAACTTCGTCCTCCTTAAAGTTTTTTTCAAGGAATTCAAAATATGGCTCTGCATTTTTGTAATCCATTTTTTTCAGGGTGATATATCCGAGGGAATACATAGTAAGTTTTAATTGTCCTCTGCTAATACTCTCAATTTCATCCTCGTTGTGTTGAAGAGTTTTTAATACATCAGTAAAGGTTTTCTCAGCTCTCTTTAGTGAATCAAGGGAAAGAAAGAGTAGTGCAATCTTTGTTTCAAAAAAAATCTTGTTCTTCTCATCAGGTTCCTGAGTAATAAGCATTTTTAAACTCTCTATTGCCTCCAGAGTTTTGTTTAATCTCTCCAAACATTCTGCCATTAATAAAAGAAATTCGCTCCCTTTATGCCCTTCTGTCACGTTGTTTTCAATTACCTCAATTGCTTTTTTATAATTTCCGAGTTTCATAAGTGATATAACTTTTTTTCTGAGTGCATTATTTCGCACTTCCTTATCAAAAGAAAATTTGTAAGCAAGTTCAAACTCTTTAATAGCTCTCCTGTAATATCCATCCTCAACAAATTCTTCTCCTTTCATCATATGGAAATATGCACGATTATTAACATCAGGCTGAACAGGAGACCAAGCAAGAACATTGTGTGTTATGTTTAATAGAATAAATAAAAGAGTTATAATTTTTTTCATATTAACTTCAGACTTTTTTTTACTGTTACACTTACTCCCTACTCTTTGCTCCTTTTCCCCGTTTCTCCCATTCCCCGTTTCACAAACGTTCTATCTACTCCCTACTGCTTACTCCCTACTTTCTTTGTGTATCAGTGTTCTTGAACTGTACCCTGTAGAGGTCGTAATAATAACCTCTTTTCTCAAGCAGTTCCTTATGGGTACCCCGTTCAACAATCCTCCCCTTTTGAAGTACAATAATATTCTTGATTCTTTCAATGGTTGAAAGTCTATGTGCGATAACAATGAATGTTCTTCCCTTCATCAGTTTAGCAAGTGCATCCTGGATAAGGGATTCTGTCTCTGTATCAACACTTGACGTCGCCTCGTCAAGTATCAAAACACTCGGATTATATGCAAGCGCCCTGGCAAACGCAAGCAGTTGTTTTTCACCCTGTGAGAGTGAAACGCCTCTTTCCTTAACTTCGGCATCAAATCCATCAGGTATCTTATTGATAAACCTATCAGCGTTAACATATCGTGCTATCATTTCAAGTTCTCCTTCATTCATATCTTCCTTGCTTAATGCAATATTTCTTTTTATTGAACCCGAAAAAAGGAAAACATCCTGCAAGACAACTCCTATGTTCTTCCTCAAAAAATCCCTATCAAGGTCTCTTATATCAACATTATCAAGGCTAATCTTCCCTTTTTCAACCTCATAAAATCGTAAAAGAAGGTTAATAAGGGAAGTCTTCCCTGCCCCTGTTGCTCCCACAATTGCCATGCTTTCACCAGGTTCCACACTGAATGTGATGTTCTTTAAGACATAATTATCATCAGAGTATGCAAACCAGACTCTATCAAAATTAATACTGCCTTTAACCTCTTTCAGTTCTCTTTTGCCGCTGGTATCTTCAAGTTCATCTTTTTTATCAAGAAGCAGGAAAACTCTTTCAGACGCTGCCATTGCTGCCTGGAGTATATTATACTTCTCGCTCAAATCCCTTATCGGTTGAAAAAATCTTTCAACATATGATAGAAAGGCAACGAATGCTCCAAGTGTGAGAGTCTGTTCAATCACCCTCCCTCCACCATACCATACAATAAGCGCAACAGCAAGTGCACCTATAATTTCAATCAAGGGCCTGAAAATAGCGAAAACAATTAGCTGAGACATATTTGCATCAAAATTTTCCCTATTGATTTTCCTGAATCTTCTCATATTCTCTTTTTCACGAGTAAAGAGTTGAACAACACGCATCCCCGAAATATTTTCCTGAAGATAAACATTTATCTTTGCCACTGTGAGTCTAACCCACCTAAATGCCTTTCTCACTCTATTTCTGAAGATAATTGTAACGACAATAATAATAGGTGTAACAAGCATTGTCGCTGAAGCAAGCTGCCAGTTGAGATAAAACATAATGATAACAACACCAGTGAGGATAAAAATATCGCTGAACAGAAAAACTATGACATTGGTGAACATCTCATTTATTACAGCAACGTCATTTGTTACCCTGGTGACAAGCCTGCCAACGGGATTTTTGTCGAAAAAGGAGACATTTAACTGCTGGAGATGAGAGAAGATTTTCATCCTCATATCAAACATTACTTTCTGTCCTGTGTACTGAAGAATATAAACCTGAACATAATTAAAAATAAAAGTCAGAATTAGTATTATTCCAAAAATAATTGCAAGATAATTAATTCCCACAATATCCTTCTTTCGAAGTGTAAGCATCTCCTGTAATGAAAGTTTCCCTGCTTTTTTCGCATCAAGGAAGTATAAGGTATTATATTGTATGAGAATATTTTTTTTGTTTAATGATTCCAGAATACTTTTATCAATTATCTTGGAGTCAAAAATAAAATATTTTTCTTGAAAAAGATGCTGTTTTTCGAGTTCATATCTTGTATCCTTATCAACCCTTCTTAAGTCAAGGATGTACCCATCTTTTAATGGAAAAATGGCATCCATACTTTTTAGCCTATCCAACACATCCTCATCTTTCACATCCATAAAACGACCCGGGGGTGTGATGTATCTATCAATTGCAATCTTAGTTATATAAGGAAGGGAAAGATTAAATCCTGTTATGAAAAAAAGAAGAAAAATACAGATAATAACGAGACCTTTATAGGGCATAACAAAAACCAACAGTCTCTTCATAAGCCTAACATCGTATGGCTTCGATAACTCTTCTTCCTCATGGTAGTATCCACCGTGATGCATCAGAAACCCCTCTCAAGTTTTTCTTTTAACATCTGTTTTTCGTAAAGATTTTTATACATCCCTCCATGAGAGATTAACTCTTCATGGCTCCCATCCTCTGTAATGGAACCAGCTTCAATAACAATAATCCTGCTAATATTCTTTATCGAAGACATACGGTGTGTTATAATAATCGTTGTCCTTTCTTTCATTATAGGTGTAAGTTTCCCGATAATCTTCTCTTCAGTTTCTGTATCAATCGAGGAAAGGGCATCATCAAGGATAAGTATATCCGGGTTAAGGATTATTGCCCGGGCAATCGCTATTCTCTGCTTTTGTCCTCCTGAAAGTGAAACTCCCCTTTCTCCAATAACGGTATCAAATTTATTAGGGAATTCCATTATCTCATCATAAATCTGGGCAACCTTTGCCGCCTCGATTATCCTTTCCATTGGTATCTCGGGATTCCCAAATCCAATGTTTTCTTTTAGAGAGAGAGAAAAAAGGAATGTATCCTGAGGCACGAAACCAATTCTTCTTCTGATATCCTTTAATCTATAGTTTTTAACATCTTTACCGTCGATTAAAACTGCACCGGATTCTGGTTCAAATACTCTTGCAATTAAATTAACCAGCGTTGTCTTTCCCTCTCCCGTTCTTCCAACAATAGCGACCTGTTCCTTCGCAAGAATTTTTAAATCTATGGATTTAAGCACATAAGGAAGTTTTTTTGAATACCTGAAGTGCACATCGGAAAACTCTATTGTTCCTTTTAGCGGTCGTGTTATTCTGAGAGCTTGAGGCAGGTCCTTTATCTTTGGTTCGGTCTCAAGCACTTGATTAATCCTTCCCAGAGAGGCTGAGCCCCTTTGAAGAAGATTCACCACCCAACCTATTCCAATCATAGGCCAGGTCAGTATTGCAAGGTAACTTGTAAAAGCAACAAAATCACCAAGTGTTATAATATTCATTATGACCTGTCGTCCACCCCAGAAAAGAACAATCGCTGTGCTTACCCCTGCAAGTAACATAAGAAGGGGGAAAAAACCTCCCCATATCTTAACAAGCCGCATATTTTCTCTGACAAAAAATTGATTATATTTTTTGAAGTTATATACTTCATATGATTCCTGAACAAACGCCTTCACTACCCTTATTCCTGAAAGATTCTCCTGAACCTTATCGGTAAGCTTTGCAAAGGCATCCTGAACATTCTTAAATCTGACATGCAGAGCTTTTCCCAGAAAAAATGTTGAAATTGAAAGTAGCGGTAGAGGGATAAGCACATAGAATGTCAGAAGCATATTTATTCTAAACATCATAATGAGAGAGGCAATCGTCAATACAATTGTATCTGTGAGAATAACAAGGCCAATGCCAACTGCCCTTCTTACTGCAAGAATATCATTCGTTGCAAGTGCCATTAATTCACCGGTTTTTGTATTATTGAAAAAGTTGAATGAGAGGGTTTGAAGATGAGAAAAAAACCTGTCTCTTAAAAGTTCCAGTATCTTAAGTGATGTCCCGATGACGAAATACCGCCAGCAAAACCTGAAAAACGCAATAAAAATTGAAATAAGAAGGATAAAGAATGCAAACTTAAGGAGTAAAAATCCTGATATTTCCCCCGCATTTATACCATCAACTGCATATTTAAGGATTCTCGGAATTATGAGTTGTAGACCATCTGTTATTATAAGGGCAACAAGTCCAAGAAAAATTCTAAACTTGTACTTAAGAAAATATTCTTTTAAAACTAAAAAATTCCTCAAGAAATACTCCCTGTATTACTTCACCTCAGACATAAGACTTTTAAAAAAGATAGATATTAGGAAATTCGCACATAAAATCGCAATAGACGAGGTTTCAATAGGCGAGGCTTCCAGCCTCGCTGTGAGGCAAGATGCCTCACCTGTTATCTTCTTCATTCTCCAGCTCTGTGGTCTTATGCCTGGATCATTGACACTATTTCGGAATCCTTTCAGACTCGGTTGCTCCTCTTAAGAAAACAATTCTTTTCTTTGCCTCATCTGCAAAAACAGCATCGGGGTATTCATTCTCTATCATTAAATAAACCTCAATTGCTTCAGTATAGCAGTTTGTAAATTCAAGACATCGCGC
Organism: Candidatus Cloacimonadota bacterium; assembly: GCA_004375785.1. Classification (GTDB taxonomy): domain Bacteria; phylum Hydrothermota; class E44-bin80; order E44-bin80; family E44-bin80; genus E44-bin80. The sequence goes on from SOKM01000139.1 coordinate 18,380, forward strand.
CTTTGAAAACAGCGCATCTATCCTTGCGGGTGTATCCTTATAATTAACAATTACATCTGTATACTTTTTAATTGCCTCTTCAAACATACCCTTCTGTTCAAAAACAGATGCAATACCTATTGCAGCTGAACTTGCCCAGTTCGGGTTCCTCTTTAATATATCCAACGATTTCTCGTAATATAGCAATGCATTATCCATATCCCCGGAGAAGAAATAACTGTTTGCGAGAAAAAGTGTTGCAATCTTCGCAGTTTTAGTGCCGCCATGCATATTTACAACTTCCAGATAAGATGACACAGCTTCTTTGAAATTGCCATTTTCGTAAAGTGAATTTGAATAGAGTATCTTCACACGCGCTGTTTCTTCAGCATTTCTCCTGTTTGCAAAATATATATTAACTGCAATCACTACTCCAAGCAAAATAATAACTGCTAAGATAACCCTTGATGAATTTGCCCTGAAAAAGGTTATAAAATTCTTAGTAGTTTCAAGGAACCTGTCTTCCTTTAACTTATGCTTTGTTACCTTCTTTTTTCTAATAATTTTAGCCATTGTTCTACCTCCTACCTTTATTTAGTTTATTCAGTCTTTTTAGTCTATTTGGTTTATTTAGTCTATTTAGTTTGTTTGGTCTATCTGGTTTATCCTTTATCCTTGCCCTTTGTGATTATTGCGGTTTCTGTCCTCTGTTTGCCATACGCCATTTGCCAACCGCATTCTGCGGTTTGCTGGCGCCCCTGGGGCGATTCGAACGCTCGACTCCCGGTTTAGGAAACCGGTGCTCTATCCTCTGAGCTACAGGGGCAGCAAATTTCTTGTAAATTATCATAAAAATGGATAGGTGTCAATAAGATTTTCGTTCAAATTTTTTCTCAAAAAATTTTTTAAAAAATCTTGACAGAGTAATCTTTTTCCTTTATACTTGTATTTATAATAAAAAGTTTGGTCAGTATTGAAACTGAAGAAAATGCATCAAAGAGATTCGACCTGATTAATTTAAAAAGGAAGGAGGTGAGTTTATTTTCCAAGTTAAATCAAAACCTAAAAAGGAGAACTCAAGATGAAAATTTCAGGCTTATTTATTTTGTTAATCTTTTTATTTAGTGTCTGTCTTCTTTGGGGGAATTATCCTCTCCAGCAAATAGAAAGGATGCCAGCGAGTGACGGTGCGGAAAGTGGATACGTACCGGAGAATCCACCTCCTATAGATAGCCTCTGTCTCGTTTTTTCTGGTATTGATTATGGTGATCCTAATAATTCACCGCAGGCTTACCCATCTGCAAAGCATATTACTAATGTTATGGTTGGCAGTTATTATTTTCCTGTAGTAACATGGGAAACTGGTGATGCGTGGGGAAAACAATCCCTTTTTTCATATTGGGACGATATGTTCAAATTCTGGTCTTATCCCGACAGTTTTACATCAAACAATGCCATAGATACTGGAAGACCAGCAATGTGTTCGGATAGCAAAGGAAATCTACACTTTGCATGGCATCAATTAGGTAACCCGGATGGTTATGAAATTTTCTATACACGTGCATTTCTTGACACATCTGCTGGTGTAATCCAGTACAGTGTTGAACGACCAGCAACAATGATATCTATAACGAATGGACAGGAAGAAACATTTCCATCTATTGCAATCTATGGCGATACTCTTATTATGGTTGTTTACCCACGTAGAATGGGAACAGATAGAAATGCTATTGCATATAATTATTCAACAGATGGTGGAAATACATGGGCTGGACAAGCATTAGCGTATGACCATGGTGGAATAATGCCTGGCTCCTGGATACAACCTTCAATTGGTCCAGATCCAAATAATGGAAATATGTGGGTTACTGTAAACTTTGATTACACAGGCAATGCATGTATGGATATTACAGCACTCTACTGGGAAGCCGCAACTAACAACTGGAGCATCGAATTAGCTGCTGAAGGCCAAGTTCCTCCTAATGATGATGCACTCTGCATGCCAGCAATCGTTGTAGACTATAATGGTATTCCACATATTATTTTCGCCGTAAACATAGGTTCAGGTGGAGGAGGGCTTGGTGGTCTTTGGACTTTTGGCGCCTGTGGACCAGCAGGTACTCTCTTCTACATTCATCGTTCTGGTGGTACGTGGGCTCCTCGAAGTATAATAGAATTCCCAAGATATGAGGTATGTAATTATGAATCAGGCTGGCCTTCTTTAGGGATTGCGACGGATAATACAATATATTTTTCAACAACACAGCCAGAGAGCGCAACGCCAGATACATCTGCATTTCTCCCCTTCAATGTCTACTATGCTGAAATTTCACCATACACGGGAGCTGTTTCATATGGTGGAAAAGTGAGTAACCTTACCTTCGGCGACTCAGCAAATACTATCTACGCACATACTACATACAATGTTCCACTTGGTGGTGAAGTACCTTCTGGTACGGAAGGACCTGGTATTACATGGTGCCAACTGATCAATGAAGCACCACCTTCAGATTGTTATTATAACCATATGGATAGTCTATTAGCAGTAAAGGAAACGAAAACTGTTTCCAATCCATCACCCGTAACACTCTATCAGAATTATCCGAATCCTGCCCATAATAAGACGATGATTCGCTTTACCGTTCCGAGCAATACTTTCATATCACTCGATATCTACGACATATCTGGAAGACTGGTCAAAACTCTTGCGAAAGGTGTTCCCGGTGCGGGTTCATACTTTGTGGTCTGGGATGGAAAGGATTTGAATGGTAAAGCGACTCCCGGTGGTGTTTATCTTTATACCCTGAGAGCAGGTTTACACAAAGAAACAAGAAAACTACTTCTTATTCACTAATACAACTGAAGTAGGGGCGCTCGATTGAACGCCCCTACTTTCATCTGTCAATTGCAATCAAGCAAGGTAGTCGCAGGCTTTAGCCTGCGTAAATACTTTACGTTTCTTAAACTAACCGAGCAATAATTGTTACTTCTCCAAATAGCTACTTTCTAATCTTACTGTAAAACAAGAAGAGGGATAAGCATCTCATTCTTATTTAATCCACCATGGTGTGCTTTAAGGTCAAACTGGCTGTCCTGTCTCTGCTCTTTGAACCCATCTTTCTGATACCGAAGAGATTCAACTCTATTGATTCATTCCTTGTCAGTATAATAAATTTATTGGAAAATCTCTTGAATAGTTCCTTCAAACATTCTTCTTCACACCCATATTTTAGATAAAGATAAGATGCCCTGAATTCACTTTCCCTTTGTATTCAAGCGGAAAAATTTAACAAAGTAGGAATAAGACAGGCGAGGCTGAGAGCCTCGCCTGTTAAGACTAACATATTTTTCTCGACAGAATTAGTGAACGAGAAGTAATTTCCTGGTTTCAGTATATGAACCTGCTCTCAGGGTATAAAGATAAACCCCACCAGGAGCCTCTTTACCATTCAAATCCTTTCCATCCCAGACTACAAAGTATGAACCTGCACCGGGAACACCTTTCGCAAGAGTTTTGACCAGTCTTCCAGATATGTCGTAGATATCGAGTGATATGAAAGTATTGCTCGGAACAGTAAAGCGGATCATCGTCTTCCCATTGGCAGGATTCGGATAATTCTGATAGAGTGTGACAGGTGATGGATGGGAAATAGTCTTAGACTCTCTTACTGCAACCAGGGTATCACAGTGGCGATAGTAAATATCTGTAGGTGGAACTGCATTGTACATTTGAGACCAGGTAATGCCTGGACCCTCAATTGGAACAAATTGTGGAGTTTGTCCATAGATGGCGTTGTATGTTGTGTCACCCACACTAACTATACCACCGTATGAAACCGCACCTGTATAGGGTGAAATCTCTGCATAATGGACATCGAAGGGAAAATATGCAGAATTAGTGTCAGGAGTAGCGCTATCTGGCTGTGTCGTGCTGAAATAGATTGTGTTATCCGTCGCAATGCCAGCAGAAGGAAAACCAGCTTCATAATTGTTTATTTCATATGTTGGAAACATAATTTGTTTAGGTGTGGACCAGGAACCACCACTTCTATGAATATAATAGAGTGTCCCTGCAGGACCACATTGATTCCAGCCTGTAAGACCACCATTTACTCCACCATCATCGACTAAGTTTTGCTGGAAAATTATATGTGGAATACTATTGTAATCAACAACAGTTGTAGGCAGAGAGTAAGGGTGCATAGTTGTACCTGGAGTCTCTGCAGCCAATTCATCAGTCCAGGTATTGGTTGCTGCGTCCCAATGGTAAGCAACTATATCCTGCCGACCATCACCAGTGTAATCCCAGGATACCGACATCCACATATTTTCTGTATTGGGGTCAGGGGCAAGGGAATTCAGTTGCCAGGCACTGGGCATCGTGCCACCGTGGTCGTATAGTACAAATGGACCAAGCCAGGTATCACCACCATCTGTGGAATAGTTGTAACCAATACCTCTTGCTTCCAGACCAATGGTCCAGACAATCATAATAAGTGTATCACCCGAACATGCTATCGAACCGAACCAGTCATACTCCCCATTGGTTGGGGTAACCATAACAGCGGGTCTTTCAACACTGTACTGTATTATCCCTGCTGATGTGTCAAGAAAAGCCCTTGTATAGTAGACTTCGTAACCATCAGGATTGCCAGTTTGGTACCAGGAGAAATGTAAATTACCTTTGCTATCCGCACATACTCCTGTTCTGCCAGTTTTAATGCTCTGACTCGACGTAAAACTATCAGGATAAGACCAGAACTTAAACAAATCATCCCAGTATGAGAAAACACTCTGTTCCCCCCATGATGTTCCCATTTGCCATATTACAACAGGAAAATAGTAACTGCCCACCTTAACGTTGGTGATATGTTTTGCATTTGGATATGCCTGAGGTGAATCGAAGTTGCCGCCATAGTCAACACCAGAAAAGACAAGACAAAGGCTGTCGATGGGAGGTGGATTCTCTGGTATGCATCCACTTTCAGCACGTAAAATAGTTCCAGCATCTATCTTCAAATTAACCTTCTGAATAGGCTCATTACCAAAAAGGAAACCTACACTAATTAAAAGGATTACTACTATTAGTATGCTTGGAATTTTCATCTGTCAACCTCCTTTTTAGTTCTTTAAATCAAGTAAATAAAAAATTCACCCCCTTTCATTAAAATTTTATTCAAGCAGATAAACCTTCTTATTCTGCATCACTTTTCTATTAATTGATTCATAACACATTTTCTTTACAAAATCAAGAAAAAAAATCACAACTGCCTAACCTCCTATTATTCTATACAAAAAATCCTTTTATCCATACAGACAATATAAAGCCTTTCAAACGATGGCGTGAATACAGCAGAATAGGGATACATTCCGACATCTATGTTCCATTCCACACTGTAATCAAATGTATTGATAACCAGAACTTTATAATCTGACCCCACGAAGAGATGATCACCGTTATCTGTTATTGACATCCCTTTTGGATGACTCAAACCATAAGGTGAAATCTCATCCAAAAGAGTATGAGTGGATGTCTCTATTATCCCAACTGAATTGTTATCAAGTTCAGAAACGTAAGCCATTTCATAACCTGGTGAGAATAGTAATTCCCACGGCCTCCCTGAAATAGAGATAGTTGCAATAACTGTATTCCACTCTATATCTATTACAGAGATTAGATTTTGGGCATAGAGACAGACATAAACCTCCTTATGGACAGTATCAATGGCTAATGCTGTCGGATCTCCAGAGAGAGGGATAGAATCTACGATACTGCTTGCTTGAAGGGAATAAATCAGAACATCCTGCTTTGAATTTCTCGCAATATATAGTTTTTCATTATTTGAACGTACAATGCCCTGTGGGCATCCACCAACATCTATTGTTTCAATAATCTGATTTAAGAAAATATCATATATTGCAAATGAACTGCCCGTAGTAAAATAGACCTGGTTGTTTTCAAAAACATCCAGAAAATATGAAGTTCCTGTAAAAAACCGGGTAGTCCTTTCGATACTATTTGTTTCTGTATTGAGCATTACAAGATCATGACCTCCTGAGTCTACCTGGACAAAGAAGAGCTTCGTTCCATCCTCTGTTATATCTGCCCTGAACGGTATCCTTGCTGTATAAATGGTATCTATTATCACATAGGGGAATGACGGATGAAATCCTATGAAAACATTGAGAGTGTCCGAAAAGCCAATATTTGCACTGTAATCCTCTGCAGTAGCATAAACTTTATAAATTTCGCCTTCTTGAAAATCCCTGACATCAAGTATGCAATAATACGGAAAATATTTGTCTGTTTCAATCAATGAATCGTTTATAAAAAAAGAGACCCTTTTTACACCAGTATTATCCGTTGCATTCACTGAAATATATTCAAACCCGTATAAGGTATCACCTTCAACAGGATCTATAACTCTCACAGAGGGTGCGAATGAATCAACCTGTACCCCAATCCCAAAAAAAGTAAGTGTGGTATCCTTAATCCTGTTCCCACTTATATCCTCAATATCCCTTATATTTATTTCATAAAAGGTTGACTCCTGCGGTTCTGTTATAAGTATACAATTCATCTTCATTGGGTCAATGTTTACAAGATGAACATCGAGGGTTTCATAACTTGTAATTATGTAGTTCATTGTGTCAATTGCCTGTGAGTCATTTAAGGTTTCGTTAAATGATACAAGCAACTTTGTTGTATCCAACGAAACAATACTTTTTATATAAGGAGGAGATGTATCAGGAGGAAGAGGTTTATCCTTTTTTGTACAAGCTGATAAAAGGATTATAATTATTAAAATTCTCATAAAGACCGAATAATATTTTACGGGTTCACTTTTCAACATAACTAATCTCTGCAACTTTAAGAAGAACATAGAAGATCAGTAAATTCTGAATAAATATAACAAGTCTACTATCCTTTGTCAAGGGAAATCTTGAGCCATTTTCAATTCAGACTTAAGACAAGGGTTTATAGATTTTTGAGGAGGACACAATTTTCCTTGACCGAGCGTAAAACTCAAAAAAAAACAAGGGATGGACATTAGCCTTCCTTTTTGACGTCTGATATATTATTGAATAAGAAGTAATTTTCTGGTTTTTATGTATGAACCTGCTCTCAAGGTATAAAGATAGACGCCATCTGGAACATCTTTACCATTCAAATCCTTTCCATCCCAGACCACAAAATATGAACCCGCACCAGGAACACCATTTGCAAGATTTTTGACTAATCTTCCAGATATGTCATAGATGTCAAGCGACATGGAAGTGTTGTTCGGAACCGTAAAACTAATTGTTGTCTTTTCCCTTACAGGATTTGGATAATTCTGATAGAGCATAAGCAAAGATAGATTGGAAATCTCTTTTATTCCTGTTATAAAGTTCAAGTTAGGCACACGGGAATAATAAACACCAGCAGGGGGAACTCCATTAGCCATCTGACACCAGGTAATTCCACAACCTTGTGTATTAAGAGAAGCTTTTCCTTCTTGGATATAGTATGTCGTATGTGCATAAATAGCGTTTCTTGAGTCTCCGTAGCTTAGACTACTCACCTTACCACCGTATCTAACTGTTCCGGCATATGGTGTAATTGCTGCATAGTATACATTGAAAGGAGGATATGCACCTGTATCTTGTGAAGCACTTTCTGGCTGTGTTGTGGAGAAATAGATCTTATTATCAATTCCTATACCTGCAGAAGGATAACCACTTTCATAATTGCATACTTCATATCTTGGGAACATAATTTTAACAGGTGTATGCCAGCAATCACCAAGTTTATGGGTATACCATAGTGTCCCAGCAGGACCGCATACATTAAAGCCAAGCAACCCAACCTGGCCACCTCCAGTCCCCATATTTTCCTGGAAGATAATATGTGGAACACCGTTATAATCCACAACAATTGCAGGACAGCAAAGAGCATGATCATTAGGTGGCGATTGACCAAGAGCAACCAGTTCATGGTTCCAGGTATTGGTTACTGCATCCCAATAGAGTGCTAAAATGTCCATACACATATTGTCATCGTAATCAAAATTGAATGCTACCCACATATCTTTATTAGGTGTTGTTGTATTGGAACGATTAGGATTTGATGCAATTGAAGGGAGAAGCCAGGAGCCAGGCATCTCTGAACCGTGTTCGTATGCTATACCTTGACCAACCCATGTTTCACCGCCGTCAGTTGAATAGTTGTAACCAATTGCATGCTCAAAACCAACAATAACCCCTACTGTGAAGACAATCATAATGAGACTATCATTATTTATTGCCATTGAAGGGAAATATTCCTCTTCCCCATTCGTTGCAGAAATCATAATTGCAGGTCTCTCTACATTGTATTGAATTATTCCTCCTGATGTATCAAGGAATGCTCTTGCATAGAAGACTTCATACCCATCAGGGGTGCCCCCTATCTGATGCCAGGCAAAATGGAGATTCCCTTTACTGTCTGCACATACATTTCCTCTTCCTGTATCACGTCCTTGATTTGATGTAAAACTATCAGGATAAGACCAGCATTTTAACAAATCATCCCAGTAGGAAAAAAGGGATTGTTGTCCCCAATCAGTTTCTGTTTCCCAAATAACAACAGGAAAAGAGTAACTTCCAACTATTACATTGGTGATATGTTTTGCATTTACATAATTCTGGGGAGAAAGGTAAGAACCACCATACCAGACGGGTTCATAGACTAAACAGACGGTGTCTAATGGGGGCGGATTATCTACTGGGTGAATACAGCTTTCCTCACCTAAAGTCGGAAGCATTGGGCCTTCCATGCGAAGAGGATAGTTTCCGAAAAGTAAACTTCTACTTAATAGAAAGATTATCAAAAATAATAAACCTGAAAATTTCATCTTTACCTCCTTCTTTCTTAAACATAAAACATTTGCACATCAGACCAAAGACATAAAACTTTTTCATCCATTTTCTTATTCTCTATCTTTAAGGTCTTAAGTCTGTTGTCTAATATCTGAGTCCTATTATACTTATTCATAAATCTGTGACTATCTTTCCAATCTGTGCAAATCTGTGTGCTTTCTTTAACAATTTTACTCCAGCAGAATGAGTTTTTTTGTTAACACCTTCTCCCCTACTTTCAAATTTACGAAATAGACCCCACTTTTCACCCTAATCCCAGTATTATCTCTCCCATCCCAGGACACGGCAGTGCCAGGTAACGAGTGCCCAGTACCCAGTGAAAAGTCTTTCACTAACCTCCCGCTCAAATCGTAGATTTTCAGTTCTATGTTCTTTACCCTTTGCCCTTTGCCCTCTGCACTTTGCTCTATGCCCTCTGCACTATGCACAATGCTGGGGAGTGTTAGGGAAATATGGGTGGTAGTGGTGAATGGGTTGGGACAAATCTTAAGAGATGAATTACTAAATTTATCTCTTTCTTCTTCTACTCCAACATAAAGCGGTGGCATATGTCTGAAATATATACTTCTACTGCCTGAGTCCTCACACCAGCATATATCAGGACCTGGCGGGGTTACAGGCAATGGCACATAGTAAATAATATGTGGGTGATAACAATATGCAGAATCTGAGCTGACAAGCACTCTTTCAATATTATAGATATTAGAATCAGGAACAATCTTCGTATAATAGACGGGTCCGATGCCGTATCTGTTTCTTTGTTTCAGGCTAACAGGTTGGGTAAAAGCAATGTAAATATCATTACTCTCAGCAATTCCTACAGAGGGCCATCCAATATAACCATTAAGTTCTGGAGTTGTTGTTGGTTTTATAGTGTCCGGCTCTGTCCAATTCCCACTTATCCTTCTTGTAAAAAGTAAAGAACCATATGGATCTACAATGAACCTATTTTTATATTCTGATATAGTAGAACTGAGAAAAACAATTCCTGGCACACCATTGTAGTTGACGGTTATACCAGCACATACAAAGTCCTGCGAATTCACTCCATAAGCAGCAACCTCGTTTGACCAGGTTCCAGATGATTTGTCGTAGTGAAGTGCGACAATGTCAATAAGGCTGTCTAAATTTATGTCAAATGTGGATGCAACCCACAGGTCGCCTGTTAAAGGGTCAGGTGCTATACTGTTGAGTAAAAACCCTCCTGATATTGGACCGGCATATGCTGTCTCAGCTGCTGCAATGTTTGAAAAGATAGCACTCTCTTCACCAATGATTCCGTGATTCCATACAATGTAAACACTGTCATTGTAAAGACAGAGTGCTGGAAAAGCATCCTCTTCGCTATCAGTTGCAGACATCATAACAGGTGGTCTCTGTACACTGAATTGAATTAATCCTGCCGAAGTATCAAAGAAAGCAGTTGTATAAAATATTTCGGAACCATCAGGATTGCCTGTTTGTTGCCAGGCAAAATGGAGGTTTCCATGACTATCCGATGCAACATTACCCCTTCCTGTATTCATCCCCTGACTCATTGTAAAACTATCTGGAAAAGACCAATATTTGAACATATCGTCCCAGTAAGAGAAAAGTGATTGATAACCCCACAAGCCACCTGTCTCCCAAATTACAACAGGGAAGTAGTAACTACCCATAATTACATCTGTAATATGCTTTGCGTTGGGCCAGGCAAGCGGCTGGTCATAACCAATTCCTGTCCATACGCTTGATATAGAATCGGGTGGAGAAAATGGTTGAGTAACTGAAATAATCGGGATAAAAACGATTAGAAAAATAATTAAGTATTTCATCATACCTCCTTGTTCTTTGGAGTACAACAAGCCCTTTTGTTGCGTCCTTGTATAAGGCGATGAGGCTCGAAGCCTCACCTGTTGAAAAGGAAACAAATTTGCTTAACAAGGTACTTGTATAATTACGCATTTCATCTATTATGTTTTTCATCTGTGTAATCTGTTCTTATAATCTGTGTAATCACGTCATTCTTTTTACTCAAGCAGGATGAGTTTTTTTGTTAGCATCTTCTCCCCTACTTTCAAGTTTACGAAATAGACCCCACTCCGCACTCTCCTGCCAGAGTCATCCCTCCCATCCCAGGACACAACAGTGACAAGTGACGAGTGCCCAGTGCCCAGTGAAAAGTCTTTCACTAATCTCCCACTCAGGTCATAGATCTTCAGTCCTATGTTCTTTACCCTTTGCCCTTTGCCCTCTGCCCTTTGCCCTATGCTGGGGAAAGACAGGGAGATATGGGTGGTATTGGTGAAAGGATTTGGGTAAGCTGTTAATTTTGGATTTAAAATTTCGAGTTTAGGATTTTCAGTCTGTTTAATACCCACTAATTGATGCATTTGTTTATAGTAAACATCTGCAGGTGGAACACATGATTCCATCTGACACCATGTGATACCAGGTCCGTCAGAGGAATCTGTAGGGATGTTATAAACTATATGAGGATAGATGGTATTCATTGAACTGCCCCAGGGAATCTCACTAACCTTCGTTCTTGGAACAGAGAACATTCCAAGTTCAGGGTTAATCTTCCAATAATAAACGTTAAATGGCCAATAAGCTCCTGTATCAGGAGAAGCGCTATCTGGCTGTGTGCAGGTTATGTATATCTCATTTTCCTGGGTTATGCCTGCGGATGGAAAACCGGATAATGCATTAGTAGGTCCACTTTCTGGAAATCCAATTTCAACAGGTGAACTCCAACCCCCTGTTTCTCTTCTTGTAAAGACAAGAATACCACTTAGCCGCTCTGGAAACGGTGGTATACCTCCTCCTCCAGGATTATAAATTTTCAAGAAGACAATTGAAGGGTTTCCAAAAAAATCAACACATATTACTGGAAGTGAATATGCCCATTCAATAGAAGAAGAAACTAAAACTTCTTTTGTCCAGATGTTACCAATTGCATCATAGTACAATGATACAACATCTATTTGATCATCACCAGAATCATCAAAGTTTAAGGCAACCCACATATCTCCTGTGTTGGGGTCGGGAGCAATGGAGGGCAGTATCCAATCACCCGTCATACTAGTTCCGTGCTCATATGCTATATCTCGACCAACCCAGCTGTTTCCACCATCAGTTGAATAGTTATAACCAACTGTATGCTCTTCATAAATTGGTCCAACATTGAAGACAACCATAATGAGGGTGTCACCATATATAGCCATTGCAGGAAAGAGTTCCATTTCACCATTTGTTGCAGAAATCATAACAGCAGGTCTCTCTACATTATACTGTATTATCCCTGCAGATGTATCAAGGATAGCCCTTGAATAAAATATTTCGTAACCATCTGGAGAACCTGCCTGATGCCAGACAAAGTGCAGATTCCCTTTACTATCAACACAAACATTCCCCCTTCCAGTATCCTGACCATTGTTTGATGTAAAGCTGTCAGGATAAGACCAGAATTTGAACATATCATCCCAGTAAGAGAAAAGTGATTGATTGCTCCACGAACCTCCCGTCTCCCATATTACAACAGGGAAATAGTAACTCCCCACTTTTACATTTGTGATATGTTTTGCATTGGGATAGTTCTGGGGAGAACTCTCATAACCTCCATAATCAATTCCAGAAAAAACCATACATAGGCTATCTGGGGGAGGCGGATTATCCATCCCCTGCGCTTCAATCCTCTCTCCTATAAAGAGAAGGATTAAGAATATGAAAATAAGAGAAAAATTTATTTTTTTCATAATACCTCCATTATTAAACATTAGTCATTCGCAGACTACTTTTAACATACCCTCCAGTTAAAAGTGATGAAGGGTATGTTAACATCTAAATAATAAATAAGCAAGAACTGTGCCATGATAATAAGTGCTTGTATTTATGGAGTTATGGTAAAAATAAGGGAAACTTTTATCGTTTAATATGTATACAAAGTATACATATTTTGAACTTCCTGCAAAACCTTACTACTATTGAATTTCTTTAAGGGGAAGTGTATACTTAATATACACTTTTCAGACGTGAGTATTTATTAAGAGGGGTGTGTAACCCCCTTACTTAGAGGGAACTTTGTGGATATTATATTTATCTATATATTTATAGATGGTTCTTCTCGTTACACCTAAGAATTTAGCTGCCTTTGCAATATTCCAGTTACTTATCTGCAATGCATCGATGACTGCTGCCCTCTTGAGTTCTTTTAATGGAACAATTTCCTTTCTGGATATATCTGCAAACCCCAGATCTTGAATGGTAATCAACTCATCCTTTGAAAGCACAACTGCCCTCTCAATAACATTCTGCAGTTCTCGTATATTTCCGGGCCACTGATATTCTTTCAAAGATTCAACCACCTGTGGGGAAAAACCTTTAATATCATTATTTATCTCTTTACTGAACCTTTCAAGAAAGAATTGGGCAAGAACCGATATATCATTTACTCGCTTTCTTAAAGGAGGGACATCAATGCTAAAGACATTAATTCGATAGAAAAGGTCTTTTCTAAACCTCCCCTCTTTGACCTCAACATCTAACTCTTTATTTGTAGCAAAGAGAAATCGAACATCTACTCTTCGCGTTTTTGTTTCTCCAAGCCCACGAATTCTCTTCTCCTCGATTGCCTCAAGAAGTTTTGCCTGGAATGCGAGACTTGTATTGGCAATTTCATCCAAAAATACGGTCCCTGATTCACCCTCTTCTAATAGTCCTTTTTTGTCACTTACAGCGCCGGTAAACGAACCCTTTTTATGACCAAAGAGTTCTGATTCCAGAAGGGTTTCGGGAATTGTTCCACAATTTATTGTGAGAAATTTGTTCTTTTTTCTTTTGCTTTTTAGGTGAACAAGTCGGGCGAGCATACCTTTTCCAGTCCCGGTTTCACCAAGTATGAGAACAGGGGAATTTGTTTTTGCAACGCTTTCAATTAATCGGTAGACCTTTTTCATAGGTGCAGATTTACCGATAATATAACCCGCACCAATCTCTTCAATCATTTTGCTCTTTAACAGAATATTCTCCTCGCTTATTGAACGAAAAGCAATTGATTTTTCTATTACTGAAGCAAGGATTCTCGATACGGTTAAGAGGAAATCTTTATCTTGAATGCCAAATATTCCACTGGAAATTCTTGAATCGAGATATAGTGCGCCGATAACATTCTCTGATACTAAAAGTGGAATACAGAGTAAGGAACGAATTTTATTTAACATAACACTCTTTTTTATGTTAAAATTTGTATCCGAGAGAGCATCCCGGGTAAAGATAATTTTAGTCTTTTCTATCTCTTTAATAGCGGTTTTGGAAAGTTCTTTCGCATCCTTTATTGTAATGTTGTCAATATCCCTTCCAGCGCAAAATTTCATTCCCTTAGCTCCTTTTATAAATAATGCCCCTCTTTCTGCGTTGGTTGTCTGGATTATTAAATCGAGCGTACTCTGAATAAAATCCTCATCACCAAGATGGAGGCTAATAAGCTCTGCAAGTTTTGAAAATGTATCAAGGTATTCAGCCGAAATAACCCTTCTCGAATAATCCTCGGTGATAATTGGCAATAATTTTAACTGAATCTTCTCAACCCTGCTAAGTTCCAACCCTGCACCAAGTGAAGCAAATATTTCTTTTACTCTATTCAATCCCTCTGCAATATTTTTTATTTCCTCATCTGCAATGCCTCTATTTATTATTGATTCAATGTGCAGTCTCTCAAGATATGCATAGTCATAAATACAACCTATCTCTTTTAACCTGTTTGTTTCCTGTTCTATGTCAAGAGCATCCACATTCTTGAGGTTGAATCTGTTTATTTTTATAAAACCAGTGGCAATCGTATATTCTCTACTTGAAGGATTTGTCAATTCTTTTATCTTCTTTGAAAAACTTAGAGACCTCTTAAAATCTCTTTTCTCATAATAAAACTGAGATGTCACAAAAAATGACTCAATCCTTGTCTGAATGTCAAGTTTTTCGGTCTTGAGCATTTTCAATCCCTTATTGAGTGCGTTCTCTGCAAATTCAGTTCTCCCAAGACTCAAATTAATCATTGCCATTGCAAAGAAATAAAGGAGCTCTTCTTTTATCCCAGATTGCTCTTCTATAAATAATTTTGCCTGAGTAATCTCACCCTTTTTATAGAATACCCTTGAGAGGCAATAGTTTGACATCGGAGCGTAGGGCTTGTTCTTAAGTACTTTTTTATAAAAATTGATTGCCCTATCAAATCTTCCTGAATTTTCATTTATATTACCGAGGTTTCCTAAAGCTCTATATTCCGCTGCCCTATTACTGGTCTGGTATGCTATGATTAATACATCGTTAAATAATTCCCTCGCCTTTGAGAAATTACCCCGACAGACGCATAGAAATGCAAGATTATTTAACGAACTCGCCTGGGCATTGGCTAACCTCATTTCTCTAAACCTCTTGATGGCATCTTCCACATATCCCTGTGCCTGCCCTATCTCTCCTTTTTGCTGTAACAGGAAACTTACAAGATTTTCCATATATGCAAACTGCTTTAAGAGTTTATTCTTTTTGGTAAATCTTAAACTCGCTTTAGCCTTTTCTATCCCACTCTCAAAATTACCTTTAAGCCCTTCGTAGAGTGCCTGATAATACATAGTTTCCGCCAGCATTTCAGCTTTACTGATTTTATTTTTTGACAAAAATGACTGATTAAGAATAAACTTTACCTCTTCGAAGCGTTTTAAGTATAACAAAGAATAAACGGCTATTTTTATATAATCCTGGGTTTCCTTGCTCTTACTAAATACCATAGCCTTCCGTAAAAATTTTACTGCCTCTGTGTATTCTCCCACTGCTGAATAGACCAAACCCAGACCAGTATATACCCTGCCTGTTAAATCTTTTCTTTTGCATTTCAGCACCTTATTATAGTATTCAATTGCAATCTTATTTCTACCTATAATTTGATTTAAATCCGCAATTCTTATTAAGGTCTCTGTATATTTTTCATGAATATTTCTCTTTTCATATCGAAGCATTATTTCGTAATACTTTAGTGCAGAATCATAATCATAAATTGAGTCTGCATTTTTTGCAGACGATTGAAAATATGTATATGTCTTATCTTTATCTCCAATTCTATCACATAATCGGGCAAGAATTGGTAGATAATCTTTATCTTTTGGTATGGTGTTCTCTATTGCATTGATAAGGGTCTGAGAGAGTAATTTCTTTTCTTTCCTCTTTAAATCCTTAACAATTAAGTGAACAAGTATCTGATTGGGTATATAGACTACTCTCTTATTATTTATAATTTCTTCACTTAACAAACCAAAATTTTTCAGATGTTCAATTTGAATATCAAGATTGGATTTCAGAACCAAACTGATAACCGCAGTCTCCAGGGGATGATTGGCAAGGGAAAGAACCTTTAATATCTCTATTTCAAGATTTTCAAGTGCCTTAACCCTCATTTCTAATAAATCCTCTATTTTAAAAGGTATTACAGTTTTATGGAGCAAGCCCATTTTTATCTGCCATCTATCAGCCCGATAAAAAATAATCTTATTCTCATACAGTGTCTTTAAAATTTCCTCAATAAATAAGGGATTACCACCACTCTGTTTATGTAACCAGCTTGCGATATCTGTAAGATATGAATTTTTAACACTACCTGTTGGCACAATCTCGAAGAAGGTTCTTTCTAATAATTTTTTTACATCATTTATAGAAAGGGGTTGTAAAGAGAGACTTTTAAATCCTAAACCATTCACCCTTTCAGTAGATTTTGAAGTACCAATCAATAAAATATCAGTCCCTTTAAGACCATAGCCAATATATCTGAACAATTCCAGGTCATAATCAGACAGTCCATCAAGGTCATCAACCATAATTATAACATGCTTATCTTTTGCAAAATTAATAAGCTCCGCTGTAATCTCTTCAAAAATTTGAAACTTATCTTCTTTGTCGGAAAGGTCAATCTTTTTACCGCCGATAAAATTTTGTAGTGATTTAAGAAAATTGGTTTTTTCTCTGGAAATATAATAGGATACTGAACAACCCTGCATTAAATATTTAAACTTCATTTCCAGTAATAATCGGGTCTTACCAGAACCAGTATCACCATTAATTATAACCGCCTTACTTCTTGCACTTGCCAATTTTTCTAAAATCTCAGGCTTCTCCACAAATCCAGTTTTAGGTAATTTAACTTCATACGGTGGTATTTCTATTTTAATCGAAGTTAGGTATCGACTCAATGTATGAAGGAGTTCAGAAATTGTCGGTCTTACCGCAGGTTCTTCTGAAACAAGTCGAGTAAGAATATCTTTTATCTCACGCGAAATATTCTTTATTGGTTTATAAGTCTTCTTGAATTTTTTACCGGAAAGAATTTCGTAAATTATTACACCGAGTGAATACAGGTCGCTTCGTTGGTCAACACCAATCCCTTTAATAACCTCTGGTGCCATATAGCCAATGGTCCCAGCCAGTTTGGTGGAATGTGTTGGAATGCCAGCAAAACCAAAATCAATAAGAACAGCTCTCTTCTCTTTTGGAGCATATAAGATATTCTCAGGTTTTATATCACTGTGAATAAACCCTCTATTATGAAATGAACCAAGTCCATTGATTACTTGAATTACTGCTGAAATAAACTCTTCTGAAAATCCCTTAAAAGATTCATTTATAGGTTTTCCCGAAACATATTCGAGTGTAAAATATGACCTTCCGTCCCAGGTAATATTGTAATCAAAGACCAAAACAATATTGGGGTGTTTGAATTGAGAAAGTATCTGGTATTCTCGTGAGATTAATTCATTATACTCGGCATCTTCTTTTCGTGCTATTTTTAAGGCTAAAGGGGGCTTACCAGTCTCTTTGACTTTATAGACAATTGCATAATTGGTCTCTTCAATCTTCTCAAGGATGTGATAACTTTCTATTTTTTTAATTTTTTTAGGCATACGGTTCAGGGTTCGCTTTGCGCTTTTCATATCTTATATTATCGCAGGTAAAACCTGCTCCTACATATTTTCTATTTCCTTCACTTTTTTAAGCCAGCTGTGAGCACAGGATTTTTTAAAGATTTTCTTCGCACTATTTATCTCTCTCTTAGCCTCTTTAATTTTTCCTGCATCTGCAAGAATCCTTGCAAGTTCATAAGATGATTTTGCAATTTCAAGCTGCATCTTCTGTTTTTTTGCGAGAGCTATTGATTGCCTAAGATAAGAAATTGCTTTTTTCAGATTCTGACTGGGTATTGTTTTTTTTCGCTGTTCTCTGTCCTTTAACCTACATCTTACATCGTACATCTTACATCCCTTTTCCTCTCTCTTCCTTCTGCTATCTTCTATCTGCTTTCTGCTAACTTCAAATAATGCCTTACCGAAAACCCGCAAAGCAATGACTTCTTTTTCCCTTGCGCCTGTCTCCTTCGCAAGGGAAAGTGCTTTTTCTGAGAATGTAAGAGCAGTTTCATACTCTTCCCTAACCGTATCCAAATCAGATAGTGAAGCATAAACCGACGACAAATTAATTTTATCCCCTATTTTCGTCAGGATTTTTTTTGACTTTTCAAGATATTTTCTGGAAGTATTGAGCTCTCCCTTACTACAATAGACAATTCCAATATTGCAAAAAGCCGCACCAATACCACCTTTGTAACCTATTCCCTTTGCTACAGCAAGGGACTTTTTATAATAGTTTAAAGTCCTATCGAATTTTCCTTTATCATGATAGACAGAACCAATGTCACCTGAAACAATACTAACTCCCAATTTATCGCCCATCTCCTCTGCTATGGTGAGATATTTTTTAAAATATTTCAAAGCAGTATCAAGGTCACCTCTATCAAAATAGATAGTCCCGATTTTACCAGAAGCTCTTCCGACTCCCATTTTATCGCCAATCTCTTCAGATATAGAAAGATAAATTTTACAATATTTCAATGCAGGAGCAAATTCTCCTTTCTTTCCATAGACTACCCCGATATTACCAGACACAGCACCAATTCCACTTTTATAACCTATTCCCTTTGATGTGGCAAGACCTCTCTTATAATGTCTTAAAGCAGTATCAAGTTCGCCTTTATCATGATAGACATTACCAATATTGTTGGATGTAACAACTATTCCCTTTTTATCATTTAATTCACCATAGATTTCCAATGCCTTCTCGTGATGCTTTAGTATTTTTTCATAATCTCCTTTGAGCAGAAAAATGTTACCAAGCGTGGTTAAACCCCTAGCATAGATCTTATTTTCTCCTATCTTATCTAATTTTTTTAATGTTCTTTCTATCATTTCCTGAGCTTTTTCGTAATCATTTCTTCCATCGGCAAGAACGAAAGCATAATTAATAAGTGTTTCTGACAGAACAGGCGAATCAGGTATGTTTTTTAGCATTCGTATTGCTTCCTCATAATTAGAAAAAGCGCTATCGTATTTCCCCTTTTGCCTGAATATATGCCCTGTCTTTCTTTTAATTCCTGCCATTTTTTCTATATCTCTGTAATAACCAAAAGCAACCTTATAGTTTTTTATTGCGTTATCATATTCTGCTTTTATTTCTTCTACATCACCCATTTTTTCAAATAGTTCTGCCATACTCTCTTGTTCATCTTCAGGAAATAATTTTTTATGAATCTCTATTGCCTTTGCATAACACCCTATTGCTACATTATTGCTGTAGAGTTTTTTTGCCCTGTCCCCCGCCTTTTTATAATACTCATAAGATTTCTCAAGAATCTCTGCATTAAAATAATGATAGGCAATGACCTCATAGTAGTCCTCTATTTTTTCTCGAAATATTCGCTCCACACATTCTGCAACCTTTTTATGTATTTCACATTTTTTCTTTTTTGATAACCCGGTATATGCGACATCCTTTATTAGAATGTGTTTAAAACCATATTCTGCATCTTGTGAGAATTGCGCAGCAGTGAAGGAATTTGTTTTTCTCTGGATAAACCCTCTCTCTTCAAGAAAACCAAGATTTTTTGAGAGATTATCTTTCTTACTTATAGAGGAAAGAATCCTACAGAGAAAATTTTTTCCGATAACCGAAGCCCTGCCAAGAACCTCTTGTACCTCAGGGGGTAATTGGTCGATTCTTGACCGTATTACCGCTTCGACTGTATCGGGCACTTCAAACGAAGAGATACTTTTTGCAACCCGCCATGAACCGCTATCACGTTTTAGAACACCCGATTCAATGAATGAGCGGACGATTTCTTCTATGTAAAATGGATTACCCTCTGATTTTTCCAGAACAAGGGATGATAATTCCCCTGGAGGCTCAGGAATCTTCAGAAGGTTCTGAATGAGTCTCTTTGCATCATTGGTGTCAAGTGCTCTCAAGCTGATTTCATTATATCTCTTTTTGAAAATATTTTGAATAGACTCTTTGATTTTATATAAACCTGTTTTCTTCTCGGGTCTTGTTTCAAAGAGAAAAAATATGGATTCATCCTGTAATCCATCAAGAAGAAATTTTAGAAGCTCTAACGATTCAGGGTCAATCCAGTGCATATCCTCAAAATAGAGGATGAGTGGTTTATTTTTTGCAATATCTCTAAAGAGCACCTTCACAGAGACAAATTCCTGCAAGCGCAAAGATTCAGGGTCAAGGTATTTTACCTTTTCCTGAAGGTGTTCAAGAACCTTGATAGACAAGAATATGCAAAGATAGGGAAGATATTCATCTGTCCTCTCCTTAAAAAGGCTCTCCGCTTTCCCTCCCACTTTTCTTCTTGATTGCAAATCAAGGTCGGAATCACGGACTCCAAGATAGGAGCGGATTTGCTCGAGAAATACCCAGAAGGGAAAACCCTTACCATAGGAGGGACATCTCCCACTCAACCAGTTCACCTTATCTTTTGTAATCTTTTTGAATTCATCGATAAGACGTGACTTCCCAACACCAGCCTCTCCATTTATGGATAACACTGCACTCTTCGCCTTCATAACCTTATCCAGAACCGACTTCATCATCTCAAATTCTTTATCCCGTCCTATAAGAGGAGAGCTGAGCTGAAGAAGACCATGTTTACTGCCCGGTGCTTCCCTTATCCCCACCACCCTGTATGGTATAATACCTGCTGTTTCTCCCTTGAGACCAACCGGTTTAAGTCTATTCATCTCAAACAGATTTACAGTGCTTTTATAAACAGATTCACTTACCAGAACCTCCTCTTTTGCCATCAACATCAACCGTTCAGCATAATCTACTGTATCTCCCATAACTGTATAATCCTTGCTTGAACCCGAACTGTCTCTACAAACAACCACAGCCCCGGAACTTATTCCAGTATGAATGGAAAGGTTTGTCCCCTGCTCTTCGTTGAATCGTCCCAGTTTACTCATTATGTCCAGAGCTGCATAAACTGCTCGCTCAGGGTCATCCTCATGTTTTATTGAGACACCAAAGAGTATCATTATGCAATTACCAATAAAATTGTCTATTGTGCCTTCATATCTATTCACAATTTCTTTTAAGATCTTGAGAAGGTTGCCTATAATATCCTTAAAATCGGGAGGGGGAAGTTTTTCTGATAATGTAGTTAATCCTGAGATGTTTGCAAAAAGAAGAGTAACATTCTTACGCTCACCCTCTATCTGAGAAGTGTTAATTATTTTCTTTTTTGCATTTGGAATAAATCTTTTATTCATCGCAGTTT
>SOKM01000323.1 GCA_004375785.1 Candidatus Cloacimonadota bacterium
TCTTACCTGACATGGTCATACCAGCCTATAATCCTCCATAAATCATCACTACATTTTTTTACCCAGAAGTGAACCGTACCTTCTATGATTTCCCCCTCTATTACAGGTGGTTCGAAATTGTATAACCTTACTATAACTATGAGGGTATCGCCGTAACTTTGTTCATACCCACCACTAAATACTGGTATTATCACTATATTCTTCTCTTCCATACTCTCAAAAAAGGATTTTGTTGAGAGATATTCTTCCGTATAACCCCAGGTAAAATCTGTAATTCCCAGTTGTTCAAGATATTCCTCAAGCCCTTCATCTTTGGGGTCAAAAACGAAAACAAAATTGGCTGAATCAAGTGTTGACCTGTAAAGGTCAATATCCCTGTTTTGATAAGATAAGACAATTCTATTGAGGACATTCAAAGGGTCTTTTAGAGATATGGGATTCATCTCCTGAACCTCTCCTTCCTGTGGAGCAAAAGGATTCCAGCAGTTTATGGAAATGAAGAAAAATATAAGAAAAATTAATATAAATTTAGTTCTCATCTTTATTATACACTCTTTTTTATTTTATATGCTTTTTTTTAAGTATGTTTCTGGCATGTTCTAAGGCTGTCTTTGACAGTCTCTCACCACTGATGAGTCTTGCAACTTCCTCTATCCTTTCCTTTTCTCCAAGCACATTTGCGTAGGTATATGCCCTCCCATTCTTTTCTTCTTTCTCAACCTTTATATGCCAGTCACCTTTGGAAGCAATTTGATGAAGGTGGGTAATAGTTATGACCTGCCTTTCTCTGCTGATCTCCATCATCTTTTCACCGATTTTTTCTGCAACCGCTCCTCCAATCCCAGCATCTACTTCGTCAAAAATCATACAATAAACTTCATCAAGTAAAGCAAGGATAGACTTTAGTGCCAGCATAATTCTTGAAAGTTCACCACCCGACACAACCTTTCTAAGGGACATAGGTGGTTCGCCAGGATTCGTGGTTATCAGAAATTCTACCTTATCGATTCCCTTCTCCGTAATCCTGTATTTTTTTCCATCGGGGAAGGAAATCCCATCATTTTCCTCTATTCGTTTCACTTCAACACAGAATTTGCTTGAGCCCATACCCAAATCTTGTAGTTCTTTATTTATCTTCTCCTCAAGTCCTTCCTTTCTTTTCATTCTTTCACTCGAAAGACTATATGAGGAACTTATAAGTTTTTCTTTTATTTCATCAATTTCTTTTTCTATTTCCTCCGTCTCTATTTTCACACTCTCCAGTTCCTCTATTGCTTTCTCTTTGGTATCCCTGTATGCATTTATCTCTTCAATGGTTTTACCATATTTCACCTTCAACCTGTTGAGCAAATCGAGTCTTTTTGTAACCATCTCAAGCTCAGCAGGGTCAAATTCCATTCTATTAAGATAAGAAGAAAAAACCTGAGAAACTTCTTCTATGCCGAATAGAACATTATCCAATTGCTCTTTCCCCTTCTTTAGACTGTGGTCAATATCGCATAAAGGTTCTATATTTGCTTTCATCTTATTCAGTATCTCAAAGATAGAGCCTTCCTTTTCATACAACAAGTTGTATGCATCATTTATTGTCTGAATAAGCTTCTCTGCATTTTCAAGGATGCGCTGCCTTTCCTCAAGTTCTTCATCCTCACCAGACTTCAATTCAGCATCATCGATTTCTTTTATCTGAAACCTGTAAAGTTCTTCTTTTTCTTTCAGTCCCTTTATTCGTTGTTTCCTTTCTGTCAGGTCTTTTTTCTTCTCTTGAAAACTATTGAATAATGAACTTACTGTTGCTCTCCTTTTGCTCAGTTCGAGAAAGTCATCGAGATAATCTATGTGTTTATCTTTTTTTAACAGGTTCTGGTGCTCGTGCTGTCCATGAATGTCAACAAGTTCATCTCCCACTCTCTTCATAACCCGTAATGTGACTGGCTTATCATTAATAAAGTTTCTGCCTCCTGTTCCCTGGTTCACGATTCTTCTCAGTATTAAAAGATTATCCTCTGGCTCTATTCCAAGTTCTTCAAGTGACTTTTTTAGTTTCCTGTTCTTTCTTATATCAAAAACAGCCTCGACATTTGCACTTTTACTACCTGTCCTTATATCGCTTGTATCTGCCCTACCACCAAGAACGAGGTTTAATGCCTCAATTATTATAGATTTACCTGCGCCAGTCTCACCTGTGACCACATTTAGTTTTTTTCCCAATGGTAAAGTAAGGTTTTCTATCAAAGCAAAATTTGTGATATGGAGTTCACGAAGCACTAAATTCCTCCCCAGTTTAGTTTTGTTCTGAGAATTTCATAGAAGTCTCTCTTAGTTGCCCGAACAAGATTTATCTCGTAATCGGCTTTTGTTACGCAGAAGGTAAAATTTTCCTCTGCCTCTATTACCATCTGCCCATCTACAACAAAGATACCTCTTCCTCTCTTCAGTTTAACAGAAATAACCTCTTCGGAAGAAAAAACCATAGGTCTTAAACCAAGCCTATGTGGACATATAGGAGTGAGAATTTGTGCCTTCACTCCAGGTTGAAGAATGGGACCACCAGCTGCAAGGGAATATGCTGTGGAACCAGTAGGCGTTGAGATAATTAGCCCATCAGCAGAGAAATCAGCAAGAGGACATCCGTCAACTACAATCTCTATTTCAATAATCCTGCCCGAATGGCCCATATGGAGAACGATATCATTGAGAGCAAAAAAGGAGTTCGAATCAGTCAGAGTGGCTTTAAGAACAATTCTTTTCTCAATCCTGTAATCCCCGTCAATAATCCTCTGTAAGGAAGGATATAACTCATCCACTACTATCTCTGTTAAAAAACCAAGACTTCCCAGATTTACACCTATAAGCGGAATACCACTCTCTTTTATATACCTTGATGCCCTTAGAAGTGTTCCATCACCGCCCATTGCTATAACAAAATCTGATTTTACTTTAAGGGCATCGGGCGGGATAAATAGGGAGGAATCAATAAAATCAAGTTTCTCTTCCTTTACAACAAACACTTCCAATTTTCTCTTCTTCAACCACTCTATTGTTTCAGGCAGGAGTTTTTTTGCCAGTGGTTTAACTGGATTTACAACAATTCCAATCGATTTCATAACATTCCCTTTTTACCTTTTTAAAAGTTATATTTTTTATACTTATGTGTTGTCCTTTGCCCTACATCGTACATCTTCCATCCTACATCCCTTATTCTCTCGCATCCTCTCACTTTTAACTTATTAAGTATCTCTATAACAGAAGAAAAATCAAAAAGCAAGAAAATTTTTAAAATTCATTTTCTTGTCAAAAGAAATATGGACATTCCTATAAACGCTACAACACCCGCTCCGAGAAGTGCAAGTTCCACCCTGAAAAGAGGCCCCAGAGGAATGAAAAAGAGTATAATAAAAAGAAAACCAAATGCAATAAGCCAAGAGATGGTTAGCTCTTTTATCATTGATTTTGCAAGCAGGACCCTGTTAAAAAGCTCAGAGAGCAGGAAAAATCCAGTGAAGAGTGACATCAAAAAGAGATGAATCTTGTCCAATACAAATTCCTCTCCAAAAATTATCCTTATTATTGTTTGTCCAATAGTCAATGAAACTATTATTAATATAATAAATGCGAGTGAAACAAAGATAAGCCCTTCCCGTATCATTCTGTCCAACATCTTACGGTTCTTCAGTGCCTCCTGTCTTGAAAGGTGAGGGAAAATACTTATAAATAGAGCAGTAAGGGCTGTTCTCGCTGCTTTAAAGATATCAAGAGAGACAGTAAAGATACCGGCAAGACTAAAATTCCCAAGGAATTTGATAAAGAGCGGACCCAACTGCGTGATAAATCCACTGGAGAAATTTATGAAACTTGTAGGAATTACAAAGAACAGAAGCGTTTTTGTTTTTGGAAGCAATGACGGCTCTACAGAAAACCTTTTTCTGTGTTTTCGAGCAATGAATAAAATGAAGAGAAGGGAAGAAAATGGAGCGAGTAAAATACTCAATCCTGCCAACCTGACATCTTTGACAAAACTAAAGAAAATAATAAGAGAAAGAACCATTACTGAATATTCAACTATTATTGATATAGCACTATCTTTCAATTCCCTCAAACCCTGAAGGGTTCCTCTCAAGAAGAGAAGGGAGAAATAAAGTATGCAGCTTGTTATAAAGAATATATAGAGACTTACATAACCGAAAAAGAGGTTATCAGTAATTATCTTGAAAAGAAGGAGGGAGATAAAAAGAAAAAAGAGGGTAATCAAAATCATAAATTTCAGGTGAACAAGGAAGGTTTTCGTCATTCCATCTTTATCGTTGACAGCCTCGTAATGTGCGATGTATCGTGTTGCCCCATCCTTTATTCCTGTGGTAAGAAAACGAGCGGTAACCAGGATAGAAGCCCAGAAAACACTGATAATGCCAAATTTTGCTGGTCCCAATCCTCTTGCAGCGATAATCTTAAAGAGGAATAAGAATAAACCTGAAAGGGTATAGGCTATGAAATTGATAAATGTTCCCTTTTTAATATTTTCCGGCATCTTTTATACTCAATTTTACCTCGTGAAATAAGAAATTGTTCTGCGAATAAAGGAACAGTATAATATCGCAACCAGGAGGTTGCTCCTATAATGATTAGATATGTAGGAGCAGGTTTCACCTGCGATAGATAACTAAAACCTGCAGGCTACCTCCAGATAATCTTAGCCAATCTTCTCTGAGATGGATTTTGCCTGCAGGAACAGAAGCAGGTAATCCCTTCCGCCTGCTTTACTGTCGGTTCCCGACATATTAAAACCGCCGAACGGATGAACCGCAACAAAGGCACCAGTGCACTTTCTATTAAAGTAGAGGTTTCCGCAGTGAAACAGCTTCTTTGCCTTATCAATCTTCTCCCTGTTTTCTGTATAAACTGCGCCTGTTAAACCATAATCTGTATCGTTTGCGATTTTGATTGCATCATCGTAATCTTTTGCCTTTATTACTGCGAGAACCGGTCCGAATATTTCCTCCTGCTCTATTGTGTCACCTGGTTTTACATCAGCAATTACAGTCGGCTTTATGAAGTAGCCATTTCCTTCTGCCGACTCGCCGCCTGCGAGAAGCCTTCCTCCTTCCTCTTTCCCTTTCTCAACGTAAGAAACTATCGAATTATAGGCTTTCTCATTTATTACTGCCCCCATATAGTTCTCGTAGTATTTGGTTGGACCAACGGTAAGTTTTTTAGTCTTCTCTGCAACACAAGCAAGAAATTCATCATATACTTTACTTACCACTATTGCCCTTGAACAGGCTGAACATTTCTGTCCCTGGAAACCGAATGCTGAATATACTACACCTTCTGCTGCTGAATCAAGATTTGTTTCACCATCAACGATAATCGCATCCTTTCCTCCCATCTCTACAACAACCCTTTTTACCCATTTCTGACCCTCTCGTGTAATCGCAGCCTGTTCAACAATCCTCAATCCCACCTCTTTCGACCCGGTAAAGGTGATAAATCTTGTTTTAGGGTGCTTAACAAGGTAATCTCCAACAACACTTCCGCTTCCTGTTACATAGTTTACTACACCTGGTGGAAGACCTGCTTCCTCAAGAATTTCCATAAATAGATGGCCAATCTTTGGAGAGTCGCTCGAGGGTTTAAGTATCACGGTATTACCCGTAACGAGCGCTGCAGATGTCATTCCACAAAGGATAGCCATAGGGAAGTTCCAGGGCGAGATCACAATACCCACTCCAAGTGGAATATAAAAGAGCTCTGCTTTCTCTCCCGAAATCTGAACGAGTGGCTGTTCCTCGGCATATCTCAACATCTCACGTCCATAAAACTCAAGAAAGTCAATTGCTTCTGCAACATCTGCATCCGCTTCAAGCCACCCTTTCCCCTCTTCAAGAATCTCCCAGGCATCTATTTCAAACCTCTTTCGCCTCATAATGTCGGCAGCCTTAAAAAGATATTCTGCCCTCTCCTGTGCATCTACAAATCTCCAGTCACAAAAGACTTCCAACGCTTTTTGCATTGCCTTTTCTCCTGCTTCTTTGTCTGCTTTCTGGAAAACTCCAATTACCTGTTCTTTCTCTGCCGGGTTGAATGATTTAAATTTTTCATCGAGAGTAACCTTCTCACTACCTATAATGAGAGGATACTCCTTTCCGAGTTCAGACTCTGCTTTTTTTATTGCTTCTTCCATCTTTTTACGATTCTCTGGAATCGAGAAATCTGTGTAAGAATCATTCTTAAACTCCTTCATCCTAAAACCTCCTTTTTTATTTGCATATCTAAAGGTTGAGCAACTCACTGGTTACTCTCAATTCTAAAGTATTATAGTGAAAGTTTTCACTTTTGTCAACAATTTTAAAATTTTGAATACTGTTTACATCCACGCAGGCTAAAGAGACTGTGCCAAAATATGAATTTTCGCATGGTAGCCGCAACCTTTAGGTTGCGTAATTCATTGTATTATAAGAAGTTAAGTTCGCAGGCTAAAGCCTGCGGCTACCTACTGCCTACTGCCTCATAAGGCAGCAATCTCCATCTCTTGCCATTATCACTATACTCAAAGATATACGCTTTCCTCCCTTTGAACTCATTGATGAGCAGGATGTTCTTTTCATTGCCAAGGTCTTTTGCATAGATTATATCTCCTTTGCTTATTTGTGGTTCGTTTCTGAATGCAACAGAACGGTAATTATGCCTGTTTATTGTCCTTTCATATTCATTCTCTCCTGGAAGATCCTTTATAAAGACAATTGCGTTATGTATAGACTCTTTTTTGATTTCATTATAACAATGGAGATTTGTCCCCCACCCTCTGTTAAAGATAAGCAATCCGGTAGGTATGTATATAAAAATAGTAAATATGAAAAGGATAGTAACAAAAGGCTTGATGTTCAATTTCCTGATTCCTCTGACTGTCAGTAGCACAAGAAGCGGCACAATTTCAAAATAGTATTTAGGACCCATCGGACTAATTCCATGAAACCAGTATAAAGAGAAGAAGATTAAGGAAAAAAAGATTACAATGATTGCAAAAATGTCCCACATATTCTTCTTCCATTTTATGAAAGCAAAAGGAATAAAGATAAGTGATAATAGAGGCCAGCCATAGAGATGCAGGGAAAATGTAAAGAGGTTATAGAAAAAGTTTATCAGGGCTTTGAGTGGCGTATGTCCGGTGATGCTGAATGTTGGCTCACCCTTTCCAGGTCCAAAACCTAAACCATGAAGGTTGTTTCCAATATGAAGACTGTATCCAAAACGGAAAATATTTCCTGTATATATAATGTTATCGATAAATTGAATCAAAAATGCAGGTAAGAAACCAATAAGGAAAAAGAAAATTGCTCTTCCCCTTTTCTCTTCTGCTGCGAGAAAAAGAAAAATAATCATTGCCGGGATAAAAATAACCACCGTTGCTCTTGAAAAAAAAGCGAGACCGGAGAAAAAACCAGAAAAAAATGGAAAAAATCGATTTGTATGTTTTATACTAAGGCTTAAGAAAAAGAGGCTCAAGAGAATAAAAAAGAAACTTGAGTTCTGATTGAGATAGGAAGATGTAATAAAAAGAAACATTGGTGAAAGAAGGAGAAGTAATGCTCCTTCCTTTGCTGTTCCCTCATCAAAACAATTCCTTAAGAAAAGAAAAAAGATAATAATAGAGAATGAACCCATAAGCGAGGAGAAAAGCCATGGCAATCGAATGAGCATAAATGGAGTAAGAAATAAGGAATGTCCATGTTGAACCATACTGAACCATTTCTCCTGATGTATAACCATCTCTTTTAGAAAAAATTCAGGAAATTGTGGTGGGAAACCCCACAGAAAACCCTTTGAGAATATCTTAGCCTGAAAGAATGTAACAACTGCATCACCCTGTGGAATATGGTCATAAAAGAAAAAAGAGATAATATTGGTAATAAAAAAAGAGATGAAAAATATGGAAATAAGGTATGTCCGAATACTACACCTGTTAATTAGCCTATGGTAGTCGAGAATTCTCCTTAAAGGAAGGATGGAAAATAGAAATATAGATAGAGGTAGAAATGGGATGATTATGAGTAATTGTTTTATGTAATAGTTAAATGTTATGTGTCTTGCGAAACCAAATCTATAAATTAAAGCAGTAAAACAAAAGAAAATCAGCAGGGAAAAAATTAGAGAAACGAAAGCAAGCAATAACCACTTCTTATCAAAAAACCTTTTGGAATTTTCCATAAATCCTATTAGGAGTCGCAGGTGGAACCTGCTCCTACTTTTTTATTAATTGGTAGGAGCAATCTCCTGGTTTCGGTTTTTAGGGTGGATGAATAATATTTCAGTGAATTTCTGTGTCATTCTGTGGCTTAGGCATTTCATCTACTAATAAGTTAGAATTCACTGCCTAGTGAGAAATGCAAATGCATTCTTGAAACGCTTTCAAGGTTTGTGTGCCAGGCTATATCAAACTTGAGAACGGCAATAGTTATGTTCATCCTTATTCCTGTTCCAAAACCAACTTTTAAGTCATCAAATTTGATCCATTTGTCGGATCTTACCGCCGTTTTGAAGTCTCTTAATTCATCTGTAACACCACCGATGTCACAGAAAGAGACTCCTCTAATACCTTTTATATCCAGAGGAAGAGGGAATCGCATCTTCAATCTCTCAATAAAGGGATATCGTAATTCAAGATTTAAGAATCCTGCTTTTTTCCCATAGAAACTGAAATAGTCATAACCCCTCACATTTTCACTCCCGCCAAGAGGATAGGATAATGCATCCTCTCCCCAGGAACTGAATCCAAAAAATCTGGTCGCAAAAGAGAACCCCTGTGAAATCCTCATATAATTTCTTATGTCACCATAAAAAATGGAATAATCAAAGGTATGCTTTGCAACCCCTGGAATTGATTTTGCATAGGAGAATTTCCATCTTTCACCGTTTATAGGCCCGGTGTAGCCCCACAGGGCTGTATCCTTTATCCAGCTGAGTGTTGGTAAAACTACATAATAGGGAGCTGATGTTTCATATATCGTTTTTTTACTATCTTCATCCCACCATTCAAACGACTGCTGAACTGAAAAGATATCTGTTTCAATATCAAATCTATGAAACTTATCTATTGGTAGACGAAGAAGTAAAGCTCCTCCTCTCAGTGTCTCCTCCAGATACATATAAAGTATTTCCCCTTCAGGAGAAGTCGGAAAAATTAAGTAATAGTTCTTTTCCTGAAAGATGGCTGCGCCGAGGTCCCATCTTTTAGGCAGAAACCAGTAAACAAGTTGAAAGTTTGAATCAAGTAAATTCCTTGAGTAGAGGTCAAAAGCAAAGTAGAACCTGTTATTACCGAGCACATCACTTAACGCTATCTCCATCAAACTCCGGAAACCATAACCACTGGCAAAAACCAGATAACCTCCTGCCCAGTCAGTAGAAAAGCCCAAACCTGCTTTTTTCGTATTCTCAAGCTCATAATTTCTTTTAACAACTGTATATCTTGTATTGAAATCCATTCTCTCACCGGGTTCTACCTTCGCATAATCAAATGGATTGCGCATTATATAAATATCCCAGCCTCCACTCTCATACCCGGCAAAAACAAGTTTTTTATCATCTACGGAAAGTGTAGGATTTGAAATACCGCCAAAAACATCTGTTAGGCGATAGATGTTCAGGCTGTCTACTTCAAGTAGATAAAGATTATCTACTCCTTCCCTGTCTGAAACAAAAACGATTTTTTTGCCATCATTGGAAAAAACTGGGTTGCCAAGGCTTGATTCTCTCTCGGTAAGTTGTTCTATTCCTTTACCGTTTCTATCTATCCTGAAAAGGGCATAATCACCATAGTGCCATAAAGAATCGGATGCATCCTCCCTGTCTGAAGAAAAGACAATAATGTCCCCCTGTGGAGAAAAAACAGGATCCCTGTCATCATAGGTATCCTCTGTAAGTCTTGTAAGTTTTTGTGTTTCAATATCTATAATATAAATATCACTCATCCCATTCTTTATCCCTGTAAATACCATACTTTTTCCGTCCGGAGAAAAGCTCGGGGAGTAAACCGCATCACACTTTGCTCTAAGCGATGAAAGTATACTTCCATTTTCCTCATCCATAATGTATATTATATCTTCTTTCCCCGCTTTTGCAGAAAAAGCGAGCTTACTACCATCTGGAGACCAGCATATACCCGGTCGAAAGAGATGAAGGGATTCAAATGTTGCAGATTTTGTACCTCTGACAACTTTCTTCAAGACTTCGCCGTCAATAGCAGAAATAAGCAATATCTCAGTATATTCCTCTTTATCTGTTATGAATGCAATTCTGGTTCCATCAGGGGAAATGGATGGGCTAACATTGTATGCATTACCCTGTTTTTTATGGTCGGTCAATTTCCTTGCAATATAATCTAATTCGTCCTTTTTGTCATATTGTGGCCAGTATTTTTTCTTAAGTGATTTGCTCCAGTCATTATTCAATTGTTCAAGTGAAAGACCTATTGTGCTTTTTAATGCTTTCTCAAAATCTCTCTTTTTCTTGAGGGTATGAAATAACTCTCCAAGTTTTTTCCTTCCATAAGTGTCACTTATAAACCTGTAAATAGATTGTCCTTCTTTATAAACTGCGTATCCCCTCGCATAATTCAGGTCTTCAATAGATATTAATCTATCATTTATTACAGCATCCCTCAGGTAACTTTCAGTTTCCGAATCCCAGTAAATGGATTCAAATTCTGCAAGTCCTTCCATTACCCAGAGAGGGACATTCATCGTAAATTCAGATTGCATCACGCTGCCAAATCTTGAGCCAAAGAGAATATCAAATTGAAAGGCGTGGACAAGTTCATGGTTGATGACATGCCTGAACCTTTCATACGAGCCTTCAAAAGGAATAACAATCCTGTTTTTGAATATCTCTGTAAATCCACCAACAGATTCTTCAATAAGTGATAGGGTTACATTTGTTTGCTCGAAATCGTTATGTGAATTATATATAATGATTGGCACCCTCTTCCTGAAATTATGATTTAAATCTTCCTTTAGTTGATAATAGGAATCTTCTGCAACCTGGGCGGCAAATTTTACAAGTTCTTCTTCACCTTGATAATAATAGATTATAAAATGTGGTGTTTTAATACTTTTCCAATCAAAGTTTTTATACTGGATTTTATTCTTTCCGAACTCTTGTGTTTTAAGTAAAGAGAAAAGAAGAAGAAAACATATTGCCAAAGAATACAATTTTTTCAAAATATCCTCCCTAATATAAAACCTATGACAATACCAACAAGAAAAGCAGCGGAAATAATCTTCGCACGAACAATATCTCTTTTAAAGCCCATTCGTAATGCAAAAAATGTAAAAAAATATGCAAGTGCGTTGAGCAGTAGAAAAAAAGGAAGTGTTACAATCTTTACAATCAATGGTCCTATTGCGGGAATCGTTCCGACTATACCGAGAAGACCACCGAATGCCTGGGTGAGAAAACCAGTTAGGATAACTACAAGGGCGATGATTTTTTTGTCAAAACCCAGGATTATACTTATAATAGTAAAGAGAACAATTACGAGCCATATAAGTATGAATTTTCTGTAAGTATACCAGAAATCTTTTATTCTTTTCTTCATTTCATACATCCCCGTTACTTTTGAAATTCATCTCTCTTTTTAATAACACAAGTAAGTCATTTTGTCAATTTTTTTTCTTGACAAAATTGTTTAAAAGTATTAAGATACCATATATAAAATAGATTAGTACTATATAATGTATTATACATTTAATAGAAGGGAGGTGATGTATTCTTCATAAGAAAAAACTGTAGTTAAGGAGGTATAGAATGAAGAAAAAATTAATTCTTCTATCGATTATTCTTTTAGTA
>SOKM01000156.1 GCA_004375785.1 Candidatus Cloacimonadota bacterium
TAACTAATAACGAATAACATAATAACCAATTGTGTTTACTTTACTGAGTACTCGGATTAAGACAGCCTTGAGAAGCACCTTTGTTTTAAAACCGCAGAATATTGTGCGTCTTTCAAGTTACATTTTTGTAATTGTTTGTTTCCTTTCAGGCGGCGGTATATTCTTCTACTTGATTTTTCGTTATCTTGAAACTGTTGAGATAATTGGCCATATCCTTGCCAAGAGAATAATAAGTCTTGCTTTCCTCATCTTTCTCACAATGATTCTTCTCTCCAGTATCATTACTGCACTATCAACCTTTTTCAGATCCAAGGAGGTAGAATTTCTTATGTCGCTGCCTCTTCCAATTGAAAAGATATTTCTTTCCAAGTTTTTCGAAAATACCTTCTATTGTTCCTGGGCAACAATCATTGCTGCAGTTCCTCTTACCTGGGCTTTTGGCTTATCCCAGAAGTATCCCTTTGGTTTTTATCCGTTGTCCTTTTTTGCTTTGATTCTATTTACCCTTATACCTTCAGCACTTGGTGTAATGTTTCTTATCTTAATTGTAAATATAATGGGAAATATAACGAGAAGAAGATTAACGTACATTATTATATTATTTATCTCTCTCTTTCTTATTTTTCTATTTATTACGAAACCTTCAATATTACGCGTTCCCTACACAGAAGACATTAATGAGATAAACGCTTACGTAGCTCAGCTGAAGATTGATAACAGGTTTCTGCCCTCCGATCACCTTGTTGAATTTTTGAGCGAACCTTTCAGTCCCTCATCAAACCGTTTCCTTCTTCTGCTTTTCACTACTGCCATTTTTTCAATTACACTTGCCTATGGAGTTGCATTAGGACTTTATAGAAGGGGATGGAATAATTCTTTTGAGTCGGTCTCATCCGGTTATAAGAGAGAATTCTCAAATTTTCTCTTTACATTCTTGCAAAAATTTAGAATCTCTCAAGGTATTTCTTCTCTTATTGTAAAGGACGTAAGAATGTTTACAAGGCTTCCTTCGCAATGGGGGCAGGCGCTCATCTTTTCTGTTCTGCTGTTAACATACATTATAAGCCTGAAAAGAACGCCTTACTACTTCAACACACCTTACTGGCTTGCAATAATTTCATTTATAAATCTCGGGTTTACGGGGTATATTATTGCTACCCTCTCTGCAAGATTTGTATATCCTGCTATCAGTCTTGAGGGCAGAACTATTGGTTTTCTACTTTCTTCTCCGATTAGATTGAGAGAATTCTTCAATGAAAAGTTTCTCATAAGTTTTGTCCCAAATTGGTTTCTTGCAGAATTTCTTATTATCACATCCAACATCTTCTTAAAAAGTACTGTTTCCTTCACATTGATTTGTGCTGGTATAACAACGGTTTATACATTGACAATCGTTTCCATATCCATAGGATTAGGAGCATTATTTCCCGATTTTACTGAATCGAATCCAAGCAAGATTGCAGCTGGTGGTGGTGGAGTTCTCACTGCAATATTAAGCCTTTTCTACATTGGTCTTTCAACTATTATTATTGCAATCCCAACACGCAGGTTTATCTCATCACAATTTCAACTTCAACCATTCTATCTTAAAAATTCTTTTTCTTACATCGTTCTCTTTCTTCTTGTCAGTTTTCTCTTTTCTGTTTTCCCTCTCATTGCCGGAATAAGAAGTTTGAGGAGGATGGAGGTGTAACTGCATAAATCAGAGTACCAGAATATCAGAATACCAGAGCATCAGAGAGGAGAATAGAAGACAGTAAGGAGTAAGCAGTAGGGAGTAGGTAGCGGCAGGCTTTAGCCTGCGTGGATGGACGATGTAAGATGTAAGAAAACGCTTCGCTCTAAATAAACGTTGCACTGTAATAGAACGCACATAATATAAGAAAAGTGTAATAGGGGATGTAGGATGGGGGGCAGTTCCTGTGGAACGGTATTGGTTCTTCGATATATCTCAGAACGGTGTGAGTCCCTTCGGGACGGTAAGAGTTGCTACGTAACGGCTTGAAAATGTATGAAATATGAAAGCTAAACAGAGAAACGGTGTATTGGGGAAATGCAGCAAATAGAAGACAGTGAATAAAAAAAACTCTGCGTCTTTGCGGTTGCATTTTTTTTCTTGACCTTTTGTTTCATTTAGTATATATAATAAAAAAAGAAGATGAGGAGGTTTAATGTCAGAAGAGATTGTAAGAACGAAAAACTTAATGTGTCCAGAGTTTGATGAACCTGCAACTATCAAACTTTTGTATGAGCCTCTGGAGGGGGGGGGATATAAACTTATCAAAATGGCTTGCAAACTCGAACAGGACATGAGCTCCAGAGGAACCGATTGTAATCATTCTTGTGAGAAGAAGGTAAAAGAGGAAGGTTGAAGCGAGGCCTGAACCATACGGTGCAGGGCTCGCCTGTTGTTTAGATTCGCAGGCTAAAGCCTGCGGCTACCAACAGGGAGATGGGGGTTAGTAAGAGAAGGTGATGTTTGCGAGGTATCTGTTCCTTCTGTAATTTTTTATCTCTTCAATCTGCTCTA
Organism: Candidatus Cloacimonadota bacterium; assembly: GCA_004375785.1. Lineage (GTDB taxonomy): Bacteria > Hydrothermota > E44-bin80 > E44-bin80 > E44-bin80 > E44-bin80. The sequence continues at coordinate 2,531 of SOKM01000156.1, forward strand.
TATTATAGGGTGAAAAGACGTCTTTTATTTCAAATATGTATCCCACCTGAAATGTTAATCTCTCTGTTGGAACGAAAGAACAAACTAATCGAATATTGGTCTTTTTGTCTTCCCTGCCAGAATGTGAGGGGTCGCAGAGAATGGGCTTATCCGTTGTATATACACGTCTCGTAAATTCAAAACCTGTCTGAAACATAAGAGGTGAGTGTTTTGTTAAATCAAAAACAAGAGAGAGATTGATTTTATCTTCATCATTAGAAATATCGCTATCATCAGAGGTATTTTTCTCTTCACCCGGTTCATCCACGCCCTCTGCGGTTGCTCTCGCAAAACTGTATGAAAAGTTAGCTTTTAAAAACTCTTTGAGAGGGAAACCGATTGATATCCCGAGAGATTTTTTTTCCGTATCATACTCATTAAAACTGGTATTGTAATCATTAATCTCTTCCGATAAAGAGAGAGAAATATTTGAAGAACCGAAGATTTTGTATCCACCTTCTATCTTAATCAGATGTTTCATAAAATAACATCCAGTAAAGTATGGGTAACCATATGGTGTATCTATATCAAAATCAGGATAGTATCTGATAAAATATTTCGGTAGAAAAAAATATTTTATTAAAGTATGTCCTTTCTTTCCGATTTTCTGCCAGATGCTGAACGAGAATGTTTCGTAATCCTTCTCACTGTTCTCGTAGAAAAGATTTCCCTTAATCTTTATGTTGAATGTTGTAGGATTACCCTTTAAGATTTCCCTTCTTATCTTCGAATGTAATTGAATGGTTGTGATAAGGTCGTCATAGGTCTCTATTGGATACCTGTAGGGCTCAATGTTATTAACGAATTTATCAATTTCCTCTTTTGAATACTTAAAAATATTATCATCGTAAGTAAAAGAAATCTTTGAATATATATTGACACCTTTGTATGGATGGATATATCTCCATTCCTGAGAAAAAAGACTGGTACTGAAAAGGATAAGGCTGAGGAAAAGGAAAAGTTTTTTCATTTACTTTTCGTCTCCTTCAGAAAACAGATTGCACCAGTCTTTGCCTCTGTTCCTTCTAAATGAAAAGTGAGTGTGTGATTGCCACGAGCAAACCAGAGAAAGAACCTATTCTCTTTTGAAGGAATGAGGTCTTTTCTATTATCGTAATCGTATACATCGCTTTTTTCTGCAACAAATGAGACCACCTTGAACACTTCGTCATTATCTTTAACGATGATTGTATAACCCTTTCTGCCTTTCAAGGTTTTATCAAAATTGAGTCTTGTAAGAACCTTTATATTGATAGGTGAAGTAACCTTGATTTCAAGAGGGCTATCCTGAGAGATAGTATAGTAGGTTTGTCTTTCTTCAGCGCCGATTAGTGTCAGGGTTGATGAATATGAGGAGGGTATTATCTCTGTCCAGAGGCTGGGTGAAGCGAACGAGAAATCGAGAAGGATTGTTTCTGGTTTTGCACTCCAGAAAAAGAAAATATAGGTATGTTTTCCTTCCGGGACGTTGATTAACGAATACCTGCTCTCACCGTATCTTCTGTTATTCCTTCCAAAAATCTCTTTTGAAAGATAAGTCTTTTTCTTAAAAATCGTCTCCTTCACGCTGTCTTCCTGGACGATTATTGTATAACTCTCTTCTCCTTCCATATCTTTATGCCAGGGTAGTCTTGTATTCACCTTGAGCCAGGTAGGTCCTGTAACTTCAATCTCTACAGTGTTTTCTTTAGTAAGAGAAGCAATCTCTGTGAAGGTTTCTTTCATATACCTTATCGGTTCCATTCTTGTTGGTGTATTTATCTTGATTTTTCCACCAACAGAGATCAAGGTATTCATCAGTATAATTACAATCAAAGTTTTCATTTTTTCACCTCATTTCTTTCTTAGGTATATCTCTATTCTTATATAGAGAAACAGAAGACCAAGGAGACAGACAAGAAATAAAACAGCGAGTTTAACAGAATATCTTTCCTCATAAAAAAGAGGGTCTTCTCCTGGAAGGGGTTGTGGGATAGGAGAGACAGAAAGGCGTAATGACATTGCAAGATTTTGAATGTCTCCAAGAAAAATAAAGGGAATCCTCTCTTCGAGCATTTGATGAACGAGCCCATAATTACTGAAGGATTGATATTCCGGATAGATATTTATTCCTGGTTTTACGAGGGTATCTATGACCGATTGCGCAAAACCGGTTATTGTCCCGCCGACATCAATAAAAACCTTTAATCCTTTTTTATTATCTTTGAGAAAACTCTCGAAAATCTCATATCTTTCCTCAATGTTGTCGGCAAGGCTGCCTCTATTAATAAGTTTAACATTGTTTCTCTTAATTGCTTCCATCAGTAATTCCCTCCCCGCTGGGCTTATTCCCTCACCATTATCCCTTTCTCCGCCGAGTGAAGCAGCATATGTGCGATTGTGGAATATTCCCTCTTTTTGCAGGAAGGTTTCCATGTCAAGGTAGGTGAATTCAGGAATATTTGCACCATAACTGGCTGAGGAAACAGCGGTTGTGATAACGGGTTTCAAACCGATGATTTCACAGGCAGATAATAGAGCGATATTTAAGCCCGGAAAGGAACCTGTGGTATTTATAGCAATTATATCGCCATCTGTAAGTTTCAGTTTTTTAAATAATTCTAAAATTCCAGCTGCGAAATTTGGGTTGAGTGTTGTAAGAACATCCGTATGAGAGTTTTGGTTAGCAGTAATAATGGAAAATCTATTACCGACAAGATATGTCCCATTGGGATCATTAATACTGTCAAGAGGTATGTGCCTTCTGAGCACCTCCTCCTTTAATGTTTTCATAGCAAGTGCGGCAAGTTCTGCTGCTGCCATTTTCTCTTTATAATATGGTGTCTTCTGGGGTGATTTAAAATAATCTTCTATAAAAAAGAAAGAGAGGGCAAGAATGGTAATAGCAAGGAAAACCAATTTATGCTTCTTTATCATTTGAAAACCATTCCCTGAGAGATAATTATTATAGCGAACCTTGTTAGCGTTGCAGCAATAAACATTGCGCAAATAGTCTCGATAACACCCTGTCTCTCCATCCAGTAGGCAATGAGTCCTGGAATAACGAAGCCGATTGGAAATATGCCAAATCTTAATGGCAAGTGAAACCATTCGGGTATTTGTATTGCAAGGAAAACAAGGAAATAACCGAGAAGTATAGAAATAACGAGTAATCTTCTCCCATATATAATTACAAACTTAGAAAGGAGCTTTATGACGAAGAGTGTAATGAATGCAATAGAGACTGTTAGAATGAGTTCCACAGGTCTATGAAGTGAGAGTGCAATATATCCAGGAACGACAATTCCACCCGCTGCCATCCCTACTACCTCTGTTAGTAAAAGGCTCATAAGCATACCGAGACCAATAGTTTCTATTATCATATTTGACCTTTTCTATATCTCCACACTGTAAGCAATCTCTTCGGCTCTTTCAGTAAAATATTTCGTTATTTCCCACCCGAAATTTACAAAATTTCCCATTGCAAAGACGAGAGTTTTTCTATCTGCAAAATCTGTGATGGTTCTGTAAATCTTCTCAACTGTGTTTCCCTCAAGGTTTATGAGCTTTTCTCTTGGGAGCCCAGCTTTTAATGCACTCCTTATAAATGCCCTTACGTAACTTCCCGTAACAAGATAGGAAGATGCTTTCATCTTTTTGGCTACCAGTTCGCCAAGTTGTTTTGACCGAATTATACGGTCCCGTCTTGTATTTATTAAGATGATTTTCTTCTCGTGTCTTTTTTTAACCCTATCCCAGATGACATTAATTGATTCAGGGTCATTTGCACTGAATGCGTTGATAAACTCTATTACCCTACCATCTTCCTCAATTCTATGTATCCTTAACACCCCGATATCAGGTTCGGCTTTATGCATACCTTCAAGTGCAGTCTCCCTCTCTATGCCGAGAAATTTACAGACGCCAAGGGCAAGTGCTACATTCTCCCTGTGCTCAAGATAGGGAAAACTTTTCATCTCTTGAGCAGTGGGAAAAGGAAGTTCTTCAGGATTGAATTGCGTTTTTAAGAGTTGAGCTTTTTTTCTAAAGAGGTCAAGAAAACGATTTTCTGAAGAAAAGAGAACTGCCTTTCTGGGTATTGTAAGGGAAATAGCCTCTGCAATCTCTTTAAGGGAATTTCCCATTTCTCCAATATGGTCGGGTCGGACATTTGTAATGACACCGATGGTCGATTTTACTATACTTCTTTCTGTTACCTTTTGCAGTTCTGGAAGGATTGCCATACATTCAACAATTACTGCGTCTACTTTTCTTTTCCTTACAATTCTAAAAAAATCTACCAGTTCTTTTATATTGGGTTTACCCCTTCTTGAGAGAGGTTCTTCTGAGCCATCCTCAAATATTATCATTGGAGCTGAACCTGTCGTTTTTGCTATAACCTTTTTACCTGCTGCTCTTAATCCTGCCGCTATAAGCCGTGTAACAGAGGACTTGCCCCTTGAACCGTTAACATGAATCCTTACAGGAACACTTTTTACTGAATTTATGTGATATAGATATTCAAACAATCCAGCTGTAATGGTCAGGGCAAGAAGAATGAAAACAAAAATCATTCGGTCTTCTCTCTCATAACAAAAGCAATATATAGTATTAAGATATAAAAGTCAAGTAAAAATCAGAGTTTGTGTTTAATTGAGCACCCCTATATGGTAGGCGCAGGCTTTACCCTGAACCATACGGTGCAGGGTTTAGCCTGCGAACTTAATTTCTTATAATACAATAAATTACGCAACCTAAAGGTTGCGGCTACCATGCAAAAATTCACATTTTGGCACAGTCTCTAAAGCCTGTGGCTACCAGCTATTGATGGTCGTGGATACCCAATACTCCCCATTCTGTGACTGTAAAACCCATTCTTGCAAATGAGGGAATGACAGGCTCTTGAAGCATTATTGGTTCGTTTACTGGTTCAATTAAGAACCAGAGACGAAGGATACGGTCGGGTTGCGGAGTGATAAAAAGTGATACTACCTGTTCTATCCTTCCTTTTTCCTGTGGGTAGAAAATATAGAAATCGGATAATGGCAGATGCTGGGTCCAGTATTCAACAAAATCATTCGTTTCCCTTTCATTAAATCCATAAAGAGGTAGATATTTCCAGAGCCAATGAGATAGTTGTTCTCGTTCTATAAGCCACCCTTGTTTTCTCTGCCAGATATCCGGAACTGTCGCTTCGTAGAAAAGAAAACCGTATGTGGAATTTATCAATCCATCCGGTTCGATAAAGACATTCCAGCAATTACTGTATTGAGGTTCGGAGGTTGTTACAGCACCAAATCCAAGAAAAACCAATCGGACATTTACTTGCACAGGGTAGAGTGGGTATAGATATATGTTGGGTTTATCAACGCCCATATCCCAGGCAAAAAGGTCTCGTATTTCTGTTGTATCATTACTTGTTACTTCAACATCTTTTACCGAGTCACCAACTGCGCAGGGTGGTGCAGAGATAAAGACATCATAGAAGCCAGGATAAAGGTCACATAACAGATAATATCCTATGCTATCAGTTGTGTCTGATTTTACGGTTGTTGTTTCCTGAGCTGCACTGACAACAGCATCGGAAAGCCCCTGTGTTCCAGCAGTATCAGAATAAACGACCCTACCTTTTATGGCTCCGACTGTTCCGGGTGTTCCACCTTTCTTTTGGCATCCAAAGAATGACAGAAGAATAATAAAAATGGTTGTCAGGCTATAGCGCATTTCTCCTCCTTGTTTTTATTTATAATAGAATACTAAGTAAATGTAATTTTGTCAAGAAAAAATTCTGAGTATGGGCAGGTCAATTGAACGCCCCTACACAGCAATTTCCGACCTGTCAACTGGAGCCTTATGGAGGCGGATATCGCGGTTGGGAAACCGCTCCTACATTTTTTTGGTGTATGTATTATTTTCCTATTTTCCATTTTCGTAATTTCCTTTTTTGTTTTCATTTCTTCTATTCTCTTTCAATCCCTGTTAATTTTGTTTTTTCTTGACAGAGGGAGAAAAATAATTTATAGTAGGCATATGAGTAAATAATGGGGCTATAAATCAGACATAAGACAGCAGACTTAAGACCGAAGACCAAATGCTAAAGAAGAGGAATAAGAGATGTAAGTACTCAGTAAACCCCGTCATTGCGAGCCATGAACCGAAGTTAAGCCTGTCCTGAGTCCTTCGTTTCGCTCAAGGATAAATTCCACGAAGGATGGCAATCTCATATTGACAGAAAGCGAGTATGAGATTGCTTCGCATAAGTCGAGCAAGCCCTGAACCATACGATTCAGGGCAAGAAGAGGAACTCGCAATGACACGATTCACTGGTCATTTACTCAAAATTATGGCGGAGTTCACTGATTATTCACAGATTAAAATAACTGGAGGGAAAATGTCAAGAATTAAATTTGTTCTTACATTCTTTGTATTATTTTTTACTGTTTTAAGACCCCTTGTTGCGGGGGGGATGGGTGATAAGGAGATGAGGTATCTCAAGGAAGGGTTGGAGAGTTATAATCTCACACTCGATGAATTGAAATTTGATAAAAAATGGGTGAGGGATGATACGTTTAGACTAAAAGTGGTTACCAGGCTGATGGATAATCCACTCGATGTTCCGGATTTTATTTCACAGGAAGGTGATTTCTGCGATTCTGTTGCTCTTTATTCTCTCTCGAAACTCCTTATTCACACTTCTTATCTTATCGATGCACCTGTTAAGGGAAAAGATGTAGAGAGAAATCTAAGAAAAAAGAATATAAACTGGACGTCTAAAAAACTTTCAGATAAACTGAATGAAGCCATCACTTTAATTTTGACTTCTTTTGAAATGGCAGAACCTTATCTTAAGAAATCATTCAATAAACTTACAGAAGAAGAGATAGAGAGGCTACTTGTCAATGCACCCATCGTCTGGAGCGATGATGAGGATTCCCTTGAAGCAGACAGCCTTAAAGGAATTCTTTATAAGGAGTTCGCTCTTTCTTTTGATACGACATCACTCAAATCAGATACAATGCTTAAGTATATCAAAAATATTGACAGGATTTCGCTTCTTATGTCTTCGGTAATTCTTCAGATGGGGGTAGAACAGGCTCTTAAGACACTTGAAAATGTTGCTCTGGAGGATATAAAGGATGGGATACTTTTAGACACAATGACGACTTATGGAAGGATTGTTATAGGAGGGACAGGAAACAATAGTTATAAAGATAATTATGCTTTAATAATAGACATCGGTGGAGACGACCACTATTCTGGACGGTTTGCATCCGGTATAGGAATAATATACGAACCTTTTTCAGTTCTTATAGACCTTTCAGGTGATGACATCTATACTTCAGAGAAGATATGCAATATTGGAAGCGGTCTTTTTGGCTGTGGAATACTTGTAGACCTTGAAGGTAAGGATGTCTACAGAGGGCATCATAACTCCGTAGGAGCAGGGCTCTTCGGGACAGGAATTATCATTGATAATGGAGGCAATGACCTGTACGAAGCGGGTTACTTCAGTGAAGGAGCAGGTTTTATTGGAACAGGTATTCTCTATGATAGTGGGGGAGATGATTTTTTCAGGGGTTTTGACTGGACTCAGGGGTTTGGTTCAATATTTGGATACGGTCTTTTAATAAATAAAGGAGGGAATGACGTCTATAGAGCTGGCGGTAGGTATATTCACCACCCACTCCTTCCCCATGATTACCGCTCATTTGCACAGGGGTTCGGAATGGGATTCAGACCTGATGCAGGTGGTGGTATAGGATTTTTATACGACACAGAGGGTAATGATTTTTATAACAGTGAAGTTTTCACACAGGGAGGAAGTTACTGGTATTCACTCGGGATGCTTCTCGACAGGAAAGGGAATGATTATTATAATGCCTGCCAGTATGCACAGGGTTCAGGCATTCATCTTTCTATAGGCATGCTTCTTGATGAAGAAGGGAATGACCATTATTTTTCCAGATTTGGTCCATCTCAGGGTGAGGGGCACGACCTGGCGGTAGGTTTCCTTATAGACAGAAAAGGCAATGATTCGTATATGGTAAGTGGAGGACAGGGAGTTGGACTCACAAATTCCTGCGGTATTTTCATAGACTGCGAAGGTAATGATTTATATGCTTCGAGTGAAAAGTTGGGACAGGGAAGTGCGAATAGTGCACGGGGTTTTGGTGGATTTGGTGCATTCATAGATATTGGTGGAAGGGATACATATCCAAAATCAAGAGCGGGAGCGGATGAGACAATCTGGACGGATGGTAGCTACGGGGTAGGGATGGATGTGGAGAGTGGAGAAGAACCCGAAAAGAAGGAATATGCACAGCGGGATACCTTAAAGAAAGATGCAACTGTTGAGGAACTTTTCGAGACTGCTTCCTTGTGGGAGGTTGCAGAGAACAAGGAAAGAGTGAGAAATGCAAGGGAACGGTTAAAAGATATGGGGTTGAAGGCAATAGAATATGTGATAGAGAATAAGATGGAAACAAAATCGGGTCTTGAACTGAGAGCAATTGAGGAACTTGCAAAGGCACATCCCGATTCCATTGAGCCATTACTTCTCGAACTTATAAAAGATGAAAGCAGACGTAAAAGGGGGAATGGAATCTGGGTTCTTGGAAAGATAAAATCTAAGAATAGTGTTGACTCTCTTACAGCAGCACTCAGTGAAAAAAGAAACTGGAGATTGAGAAATACCATTCTACGTGCACTTGGAGAGATAGAAGAGAGAAAAGCATCCCAGGTTATTATTCCTTACCTTGATGATGAAAAAGAGAGAGTGAAAATAACATCTGCAAGGGCACTTGGAAGGCTCAAGAATGAAAACGCTATAATGCCGTTGATTGCGTCGTTAAAAAAGCCTTTCTTTACGGTTCGGCTGGCGTGTGAGAATGGTATCGTTGCTATAGGTGATTCAGCTGTTGTGCCGCTGTTAAATACTCTTGAAGAAACTAAAGATGCAAAAACGGTCTTTCATTCTATTTCTGCTCTAGGAAGGATTGCACAGGATATAGATTCCGTTACACAGAGGAAAACCAGATTGAGGATAAAGAAGGTACTCTTACCTTATCTGGATAAAGAAGAGAGGAGCTTAAGGGCGCAGGCAGTTAAGGCACTCAGTCTGTTGAATGATGAGGATATTAACGAACTGCTTAAGAGTAAAAAGAACTATGAAACAGACCCTTTTGTAATTGGGGTTTATAGGAAATAC
>SOKM01000024.1 GCA_004375785.1 Candidatus Cloacimonadota bacterium
CAATGCATACGAGATCCCCCTCGATAACGGCGCTACTTCCCACTTCAGCAATGCCACCTATACAGACAGCATCACCAAGAACCGTTCCAGTAATAACGAGATTCCCATTAATGCAAACAGCATCTCCTTCAACAAAACCGTGAACATAAAGGTTTGAAGTAATAGCAACTGCATCGCCAGGAATCGTATCCTCTGTAGCAACAGTAAGGTCTTCACCAATACTTACAAGTTCATCTTCATCGGGTTCTATATCTATTTTGATAGTATCAGTGCTGTCCTCTTTTTCAACTGCAATTGTATCCATCTTAATATCTTTAATAACATCAGGTGCAACAGTTTGTGAAAAGAGGAAAGAGGAAATAGAGAGGATGAGAACAAACATAATAACTGTTTTTATGTTTCTCATTGGTTCACTCCTTTCTTTTTTGGGGTAGCCGCAGGCTTTAGCCTGCGAATATAATCCTTTCACGCACCTTAAAAGGTACGGCTACCTTGTTAGGTTGTTAAAACCTTATCAATATCACTTTGCCCTTTTTTACTTCCCGTGATAATCCAATAAGGATTAACATTAAGATTGATGACACGAACGCAAGGGCAAGGAATAGCAAAGGATTGGTAAAGGCTAAAAATATATCTTTCATGTGGTATCCAACCTTGATGAGACTAATTACTTGTGCAAATTTAGTATATACTTGAGTGAAAAATTGTGATACCGTCGTCACAGTAATTTTTGAAGTAATAAAGTGAAATGACATACGCCCTGTAAGATAGACAAGTGCTGAAAAAATACTCAAACCTGCAAGGGTTAGAACCTTTCTATACACTGGAACGTAAGAAATGCCAATACTTTCGTAGAGTTTCTTTTCTAAATCCGGGGGTGCCGGTACCTCTGGCAATCTCTTAAGCATGGTAAAAAGTTCAAGGGTTTCCCTGAACCTTTTATCCCCGTCTATCTCTTCTTTTTTGAGAAAGGTTTTCTCTCCGTCAAGAAAGTCTTCAATATCCTGATATGATTTACCCTTCATTTATTTTGCCATCCTTTTCCGCAACTGTGCTCTCGCCCTGTGAAGCCAAACCTTCACTGTTCCACGTGGCACTCCCATTATTTCTGCAATCTCATCTATTTTGAGTTCTTCCTTGTGCTTCAGGAGGGTAACCATTCGATAGTTATTCGGTAATTGGTCTATCTCTTCTGTTAATTTTTGCATTCTTTCATCCTTAATAATTCTGTCAAGGTGTGAAACATAATGTTTATCAATATCGTGCTCTAATAATTCTGATTCTCGCATAGATTTCTTCTTTCTTAAGAAATCTATGGTATGATGGGAAGCAATGGTAAAAAGCCAGTTCTTAAAGGAGTATCCTTCCTTAAAATTATTAATGTTATTGAAAGCCTTGATGAAGCTCTCCTGTGTTAGATCCACAGCATCCTCTTCGTTCTGAACCATCCGTAGAATAAAGTAATATATGGGGTCTTTATATCGTTTAACAAGCGGGCTGAAATCATTCTTTTTACCATTTTTTACTCTCCTTATCCAATAATTATCTTCTTTCAACTGTCTCTTCTCGTCAATTAGTTATACGGAAATTTCTGGTTTTGGTTTCAAAAAAAATGAGAAATGGTAGCCGCAGGCTTTAGCCTGCGTAATTCTTTGCGCACCTTAAAACGTTGCAACTACATACTCCCTACTCTTTTGTTAATATCTCTTATGTGTTATGAAGCAGGTCATTGCGAGCATCCCTTCACAGGTTCAGGGTAAACTCCTGCAAAGGAAAGCAATCTCGTTGTTTTATTTTTCTTTTGTCTTTCTACTTAACTTGTGGCTTGTGTTCCTGTGCACTTGTGCACTTTAACCTTCATCCTTCTTCTTGGAGGGTTTTCTCGATGCAAAGACCGAGACCCATATGCTGAGTTCAAAAAGGATTATCAAAGGTCCAGCCATTAGCAACTGGGTAAAGACATCAGGGGGAGTCAATATCGCAGCTGCAATAAAGATTAAAATAACTGCAACCTTTCTACTTTTTCTTAAAAATCGAGGCTTCAGTATCCTCATTTTCGTAAGGAAGAAAGAAGCAACTGGTAGTTGAAATATGATACCGAATGCAAGAAGTATCTTTGTTATGAAAGTTATATAATTTGCTATTGAAAGTGTTGCATGCAATTTATCTGTCTCAAAACTCAGGAGAAATCTTAAACCGACTGGGAGCACAACAAAGTATGCAAAAGCAGCACCTGAAAAAAAGAAAATTGTTGAGAATAAAACAGCAAAAATCACATACTTTCGTTCATGTGCAAAGAGTGCTGGCTTAACGAATTTCCAGAAATGATAAAATAGGACTGGTAGTGCGATGAAGATACCACAGATAAGAGAGACCTTCAGTTTTGTAATAAATGCCTCTGTCGGAGAGAGAAAAACCAGGTTTTTCACAGGTTCTGTCAAAAATTTCAGGACAAAAGGAGAAACTATGTAACCAATTATTGCACATACAATAACCGTAACTATTGAATAGATAATTCTTTTTCGTAACTCCTCAAGATGGTCGAGAAGACCCATCTTTTTCTCTTCCTTCTTCTCTTCTACTTGTTCTTGTTCCTCGTTTTCCTGTTCTTCTTTCTTCTCTTCCTGTTTTTTCTCTTCCGCCATAAAATTACTACTCCTTACTCAAACCCTTCAGAATCTCAACACCATGTTTAAGGGCTGGAATTATGTAATCAAGGGATTCTTCCACAGCTTTAGGGCTTCCAGGAAGGTTAACTATTATACTTTTCCCCCTGATACCCGCCTTTGCACGGGAAAGTAGAGACATTGGTGTATGCTCGAATCCCTTAATCCTGATAATTTCTGATATTCCAGGCATTTCCTTTTCGATTAACTCTTTCGTTGCATCAGGCGTCACATCCCTCTCACTAATACCTGTACCGCCTGTTGTTATAACTATATCTACTTTTAACTCATCCAGACAATGAAGAATCTCCTTCTTTATACTATCCACTTCATCAGGAATAACCGTATAGTAGATAACCTTTCCAAGCCTTTCTTCCACAATCTCAGAAAGAAGCTTACCGCTCTTGTCCTCTCTCTCTCCTCTGGACGACCTATCACTTACCGTAATAACTGCAACATTTATAACCATTTTAACCTCCACTAATCTAACACCTTAACTTATAAATGTCAAGAAAATTTCGCCACAGGATTAATGTACTTCACTTTTCGGTAGCCGCAGGGCCTGTCCTGAGCGAAGTCGAAGGATCAGCCTGCGAATTAATTGTAGGGACAGACCCATGCCAGTCCCGTTAGAGGAATTCCTCTAACGGGATGCATCTGCCCTTTTGTTTTTAATTGGTTGTCATTGCTCGCCCCGTTAAATACAAATTTCCACAAAATATCTAAGTCATCTCTAATGGGTTTCTGTAAAATCCATTATACAATTCAACGAACAAGTATTTTTTTCCATAATCTCTGATGAAGCAATCCCAGTTTCGTTGATAATGTAGTGCTGCCCACTATTCTTAGTGGGACTGGAGAGCTTGTTCCTATTCCCAAATTTTTCTCATTTTTCTATTGACAAAAAAAGAAATTTCTGATAAACTTTCTAAAAAAAATTAAAAAGGAGGCAACAATGTTTAAATATTTTCCGATTTTTATTATTTTTTCCTTATTTATTCTATCTACTCCCCTGATTGCTGCATCTATGGACCTCGAGTCACCAGTTAAAGTAAATACTCTCATAAACCCCAAAGCAATTTCAAGGTGTGCTGAGATGATTACTCCTGAGATGTATCAAGAAACCTATTCAGACTCAGAACGTGAGTGGATAAGGTGTACTGATAGGCCAACTGGAGAGATGTGTCATGCAACCTGTTATGATCCAGTGGGTGACAAGATATATAACTTCGCAGGTTATCATGGAGATGATACCTACTACAATTGGACATATCAATATGACCCGACAACCGATACCTGGGCATCAATGGCTCCTATGCCAAGTTCTATAGACTGGATAGATGCATCTGTTATTCAATGGAATCGGAGTATTTATATATTTGGTGGTTTTGATGGTGTCCCACACGACTACAACTACATCTATGAAATAAATAGCGATTCTTGGTCAAGTGGAATCAATCAACCATTAAGTCGTATTGCAGGTGGACAGGTGGTATACAACGACTCACTTATCTATATGCTTGGTGGATACGATGGAGCAGGTCCTTCTACTGACGTTCAGGTATATAACACATATACGGATGCCTGGACAGTCGGAACTCCTCTGCCGGCAGCTAATATGATGGAAGGTGTGGCAATATTGGGAGATACCATCTGGCTCGTTGGTGGATACAATGGTGCGTCTGCTTACAGCACTCTCTATTACGGTGTGATAAATCCCGCAAACTGTGAGAACATTACCTGGTCAGTGGGTGATTTACTCGCTGTTCCCAATTCCAACAATGGTGCTACACAAATGGTTCGTGCGGGAAATTCATATCTCTATATAGTAGGTGGTTTTGAGAATGCTGGTTTTCATCCTACGAACCATGCCTGGGAATATGGTTTTGCTAAAGGTACCTGGACAGCCCTTCCCGGTTATCCAATGACCATTGCCCGAAATGATTTGCTTGTTGCCAGAGATGGGGTGGTAGATACCTTCGAGATATATGTGTGCGGTGGAGATAAAAATGGCTCGTGGGCAGAGACCAATCGGGTATGGAAGCTTTCATTGCAGGTTGGTATAGCAGAGAAGCCCGCGAAGACAACACCTCTCGTTTTTGGGCTTTCTCAGAATGTTCCTAACCCGGTCAAAGATGGGAAGACAGCAATATCATTTACCTCAACCAGGAATGGTCTGGTAACATTAAAAATCTACGACATATCTGGCAGGCAAATCCGGACTCTTATAACTGGCAACTTATTCTCTGGTTTTCATACTGTAGTCTGGAACGGTAGGGACGATAAAGACAAGAGAGTTTCTGCAGGTGTTTACTTCTACAGACTAACCGCAGAGAATAAGACTGCAACAAAGACGATGGTTTTTGTCAGATAAACAGAGGCAGAGAGTGGGGACGGAGGACGTAAACCTCTTTTACAACCGAAGCAATCGTGTAGTTCTTAATAAAACGTAGCGCCGGGGTTTGTCCCAAACCAGATTAGGGACGGTCGTTCAAAAGTTCAAAACTTAACATTAATAAAATTGAGTATAAATTCCGATAACAGTTTGATAATATTAAAGTTAATATTTAAAAAGATTATAATAAATATCCTAAAATCAAAGTATATGTAATTTCAAACCCCTAACTTCTGTTTTAATAAATTCTCCGAAAGGTTATATTTCTATAAGTATTTTTTGTGTATAGGGATAAAAAAGTTTTGAACTTTTGAACGACCGTCCCTATAGCATCTCCGCACTATGCACTGAGCACTTACTTTTATCTTGGTCCTTCGACCGGTTGTTTACTGGGTATTTTACTCCTTGTTTTCCTATCATACAAATAACTTTATAATAGTATCTGTTCAATGTCAATTATTTTCTTTTTCAACCTATTTTTCAAATTATTTGACAATTCTTTTATCTTATGTTATAAGTTTATTCTAAAAGCTGCAAAGGCTCAGAAAAGATAAAAATGGTAAAGATAGGTTTTGATAACGAAAAATATTTAAAGGAACAAACTGATGCAATCCTTGACCGCGTTGCTCAGTTTAACAGTAAGCTATACCTGGAATTTGGTGGTAAACTGGTTTTTGATTTCCATGCCTCAAGAGTTTTGCCTGGATTTCATCCAAGTGTAAAGATGCAATTGCTACAGCAGCTTAAAGAGAAAGCCAATATTTTATTGTGCATTTATGCGGGAGATATCGAACGTAAAAAAGTAAGGGCTGATTTCGGTATCACTTACGACGTGGATGCTTTAAGATTAATAGATGATTTAAATGGTTGGGGTTTGTCTGTTACAGCTGTTATCATTACTCGTTTTGACAATCAACCAGCTGCTATAATATTTAAGAATAAGTTGGAACGGCGAGGCGTAAAGGTTTATACTCACCGATACACGAAAGGTTATCCTACGGATGTCGATACAGTTGTTAGCGACGAAGGTTACGGTGCTAACGAATACATTGAAACCGACAGACCTTTAGTAATTGTTACTGGACCCGGACCGGGAAGTGGAAAACTGGCTACATGCCTTTCTCAGCTGTATCACGACTACCGACGAGGATTAAAGTCAGGGTATGCAAAATTTGAAACGTTTCCTATCTGGAATATCTCTTTAAAACATCCTGTTAATGTAGCATATGAAGCAGCTACAGCTGATATCGGTGATTTTAATATGATTGATCCATTCCATTTAGAAGCGTATGGTGAAACTTCAATTAATTATAACCGTGATGTGGAAGTATTTCCTGTGTTAAAACGTATCGTGAAGAAGATTGTAGGTAAAACTTTATACAAGTCACCTACTGATATGGGCGTTAACCGCGCTGGATTTTCTATTGTTGATGACACAGTTGTACAACAAGCAGCCAAACAGGAAATAATACGGAGATATTTTCGATACAGGTGTGAATATGTAATGGGATTTGTGGAAAAAGACACTGTACAGAGAGTTGAGTTGTTGATGGATAATCTAAATATCAAACCAGAAAATCGTATGGTGGTTGAACCAGCGCGTAGCGCTGCAGTTGAAGCTAAGGAAAAAGGTAAAGGTAACGAGGGAATTTTCTGTGGTGCAGCTATCCAGCTTCATAATGGATCAATAATTACGGGTAAAAATTCTGTATATATGCATGCTGCATCAAGTCTGGTACTCAATGCAGTAAAAATACTGGCGGATATCCCTGATAAAATACACCTCTTGTCTCCAATAGTAATCGAATCAATTGCAAATTTGGATAAACATATCTTAAATAAAAAATCGACAAGTCTTGATCTGGAGGAAACCCTTATTGCTCTGAGTATCAGTGCAACTACCAATCCTACTGCTCAACTGGCGTTAGAAAGATTAGGAGAGTTAAAGAATTGCGAAATACATATGACCCATATACCAACACCAGGAGATGAGGAGGGTTTGCGTAAACTGGGAGTGAATTTGACCAGTGATCCTAATTTTTCCACAAACAGTTTATTTGTGTCATAACATTAAATCAACAAAAAAAGTAGCCGCTGAGCCTGTCGAAGGATCAACCTGCGAATCTAAACAACAGGCGAGGCTTCCAGCCTCGCTTTCCTATTGTAGGGCCAGACCTGCGTGTTGTTACCCAATGGGGGCAGGCGTTGAAATTCCCCCCTATACGACCGTCCTTCTGCCCAATTTCTTCATTGTTTTGTATAGAAGTAAACCTGTCAATGCTCGTTTGTTCGTTTTTGAGAAAAAATGCAATCAGCAAAAGGGAATACGAATGACGAATGGGGACAGGAGTAAACTTTTAAACTTTTGAAAAAGTAGCCTGCCCCTTTTTAGGGACAAATAAAATCAGCTTAAAATAAGCCTTATGTGTAATAAGAATAAGAACAATTCCTGCCGCAGCTAGTAGAAGCAGCAACAGGAAAACAATAAGAACCCTATTTTCTTTCATTATTCGGAACAAATGATTATTAATGACCTTAGATTTTTGGTAAATATTCAGTCAACCCCAGATGGTAACACACCCCGTCTCATAATCCTCTTTGAGGATTAGCAGTTAGTTTATAGCACAGGGCTAATGGCAAAAAACAACAAAATGCTATAAGCAATATGCTACAATCAGATTCTCGAAGAGAATCAAGGGCAGACCTCTTTTTAGAGGGGAATACATCCAGGTCACTTCGTGACACCCGAAACCGCAGCAAGGGGACTTGTTCCCTGCTCTATGAGAAATAAGCATGTTCGGGTTCATCGTCTTGGTTCTGCAATACGCCTGACAATGTTCTCTGCTTGAAAGAAATACGAATGTTCGAGGTCAAGTCTTCCCAATACCCTACCATTCCACAAAACTTGATTCACTCCAAAAACGCAGAGCAAGCCCTGTGTAATAACATATTTACTCCAAAAGTCTCTATTACACGGGGCAAGCTCTGCTACTCCAATACGCAAGCTGAACCTTCGACGGAGCCTACCCTTGAGTGAAACGAAGGGTTTACCCTTGAGTGAAACGAAGGGCTCAGGACAGGCTCCATTTGTTTACTCGCAATGACGAACTTTTTAGTTGAATCTCTTCGGGAAATTTGCTATAATGGAATTATGAAAAAAAGAATAAACCGAATATTACATATTATTTCTATTCTTCTCTTCCTCACTTCATTACTTTACTCAAATGAGATACAAAGGAAACGGCTGGCACAACCTATCTTTTTTCCTCCTTCGCATATCATCTTTTCAATTGAGTCGAGGAACGGTCTTTTCCTCTATGATGAAACTGACAGAACAATTACAACAATTTCTGACAAAAGAGGAAGTGGAAGATACTTCTTTGTTTCAGAAGAAAATAATCTAATTGCCTACAAGGAAATATCCAATAAGGGAGGTGAATCCTTCCAAAGGGTTTGTTTCTACAATCCTTTTAAGAAGAAAAACGCTTATCAATCAGTATGGTATCGGTTGTGTGGGAATCCCTCTATTTCTTTTAATGGTAGAAAGGCGTTCTCCAGGGGTGAAACGGTTACAATACTGGATAAGTCAAAGGAAATAGAACTTGATATTGGTTACTATTCAAACCTCTCCCCCATCTCGCATAACGGAAACTCTTTTATCTTCAATGATAGAAATGACCAGTTATGGTTATACAATATTAATTCAGCAATAAAAAAGAAAATTACAGATGACAAATTGGGATATAAGGAACCATCCTGGTCAGAAGATGATAAGAAGATTCTTTTCTCTTCGCTCGGCGGTGAAATCTTTGTATATTATGTTGACGAAGATTCTCTTATCCATATTGGAAAAGGCTGCTGTCATAGATGGAAAGATAAAAACCACATTTCCTATGTCAAACAAGAAGTAGAGCATTATAGCCTCATAAGTTCAGATATTGTTATCTATGACATAAAGAATAGTAAAGAGACATTTTTTGGAACACCCAATGAACTCGAAATAGAACCATCATTCTTCCATGATAGACTCTTCTATGTTTCCCTTATTGATGGAGCAATCTATGAAGCAAGGATTGAGGACGACAGGATTGTTGATAAGAAAAAGATACTTGATAGGGAAATAATAAAAAATAAATCAGAGGGAAATAATGTAAGAGAGGAGAGGGCTGAAATCATCCTCAATATCCCTTTTCTGCACCAACTTTACGATACAAAGGATGAGTTCCACGGCGGCTGGGCTTGCGGACCCACATCCTGCGTTATGGCTGTTCAAACCTATAATAAACTCACTAACTGGGGGACCATCTGTACCTGGCCATATGAGCATATGAGTCTCTTCGGCAGGTATATAAGTGACATATATACCTATAATGGAGTTACATACGACTGGATGAGTTATGACCCTAATAGCAATCCAGCTTACGGTGCATATGGATATATATGCCCTGGTGGTGCAGCAGTATGGGCAAATATGGAACAGTATATCATATGGCACGGGCTCAATTCGTTTATGGATATATCTCCAGACTGGAGTGAATTTCTTTCTGAGATTAATAATGGCTATTCAGTTGTTGTATCGACACAACTAACAGCAGCTGGACATATCATCCTTGGAAAGGGATATGTTGAAGCCCAGCATACCCTCATCTCAAATGACCCTTATGGAAATAAAAATTACGGGTATCCAAACTACTACGGCAGCGGTGCGTTCTATGACTGGCCAGGGTACAACAATGGTTATGAAAATCTCAACCAGGTAAAGGTTTTTATTGGAGCACGGTATGATTTTCTTCAAACCGTAAA
The DNA here is from genome assembly GCA_004375785.1 of Candidatus Cloacimonadota bacterium. Lineage (GTDB taxonomy): Bacteria > Hydrothermota > E44-bin80 > E44-bin80 > E44-bin80 > E44-bin80. Next base: position 9,865 of record SOKM01000024.1, read on the forward strand.
GATATATGATGACCTGGATATGGTATTTTCATACATTGGCTCGTGGCTTGAAAGAACGGGTGGATACGATATGCACGCTTACTATACAGATGCATCAGTGCAGGGAGACAGTGCATTCTGGAAAATCCATATTACCCAACCAGACACTATTTCTATTTATACGGAGTTTTACAGAGGTGGAGACAGGGTAAAGAATGCACACTATTTTACGAAACATAAAGACGGCACAGCTGAAGTAATTGTGGACCAGCGAGGCTACGGTCTCTCTGGCTGGTATGAACTTGGCACTTACTATTTTGAGGACAGCGTAATTATCGGAGCGACAGACACAGGAAGTGATTCAGCTGGTATTGTCCTTGCAGACGCGGTTATGCTCGTCTTCCACAATGCTGCAGGAATCAAAAAGGCAGACGAGAGAGAAGAGAAAAGGGGAGAGAGAACACAACTAAGAATCTTTCCAAATCCATTCACCAAGACCACGACCATATACCTTATCCTTCCCAGCACAGGGCATCCCGATGGAATAGTAGACACATTCCACAGGACAAGTAGTGCAGAGAGCATAAAGGACAAAACCAATGACCAATGCCAAATGCCCAATGACAGCAAAGTCATTTCATTACATATTTATGATGTGAGTGGAAGACTGGTTAAATCTCTTTCACTGAGCACTGGGCACTCGTCACTTGGCACTGACTTACATAGTGGCATCTATTTCCTGATTATCAAAGACCACAAATCAGGCAAAACCTTTAAGAAAAAACTTCTGAAGATTGAGTAAGGAGAGATAAACTGTAAGGGATGTAAGATGTAGGATAACATACAAAAAGTGGATAAGGGATGTAGGATAAAATGCGACGGGGCTTACTGAATAGTTACTATTTACTCAATTCCGACCAGAGCCTTAATGTACTGAATCCTTTCGTATAACTCAGGGCGGTCGCTCTCTGTCTGGCTTAACTTACCCCTTATTTCATCAACAGATTCAAAACCGTGTTTTTGCATCCAGGTCTCGAGCTCTTTAAGTATGACACCGATTTGTTTTATCCCATTAAGGTACAGTGTAGAGCATAACTGAACCGCATTGGCACCTGCAAGTAACTGTTTAATAACACCTTCGCAATTATGAACACCCGTTGAAGCAGCAAGGTCACAGCTTACACGCCCTGCAAGTAATGCTACCCAGCGAAGCGAAAGCCCTATTTCTTCTGGAGAACTAAAATTGTATCCTGGTGCAAGTTCAAGTTTCTCTATATCAATGTTAGGTTGATAGAAACGATTAAATAGAACAAGAGCCTCAGTTCCGCGATTGCTGAGTTCATTTGCCATATGTGCCATAGATGTAAAGTATGGCCCGATCTTTACGGCAATTGGAATATCTATGTTTGCCTTCACCTCTTCAAGAATCTTGAAATATACATTTTCAATATCTTTTCCTGTCCGATTTATATCACTTGGCATTATGGAAATATTTAATTCTATTCCGTCAGCACCAGCATTTTTAATTTGCCTGGCATATTCAACCCACCATTTAGGCGTTATGCAGTTGAGGCTGGCAATCACTGGAACAGAAACGGTTTTCTTTGCCTTCTCCACTAACGTTAAATATTCTTTTGGTCCGAGTTCCATCCCCATCTGTCTAACATAATCAAACGCCTCAGGGTGCCAATATGGCAAAAGGTATTTCTCTATATCTTTAACTTCGACTTCCATCTGTTCCTCAAAAAGAGACTTGAGGACAACGGCACCAGCACCAGCATCGGCACAAGTCTTGACACCATCAAGAGTTTTGACTAAACTGCAGCTTGCTACTATAAGCGGGTTACGTAAATCGAGACCCATATACTTTGTAGAAAGGTTAATCATAATCTTCTCCTTTCTCTTT
>SOKM01000252.1 GCA_004375785.1 Candidatus Cloacimonadota bacterium
TGTGCCTCAAACCAGTTATCACCAATCCCGACTTCAACCTTCAGTGGCACTGATAATGGATGAGCATTTTCCATTTCATTTACTATTATATCTTTCGCTTCTTCAATACAACCTTCTTCTATCTCAAAGAGTAGTTCGTCATGGATTTGAAGGAGCATCTTTGCGCCGATGGATTCCTTTCTTAACCTTTCGTCGAGCCTGAGCATTGCGAGTTTTATAATATCAGCTGCTGAGCCTTGTATAGGTGTATTCATTGCTATCCTTTTACCAAACTCTCTTGTATTGAAGGATTTGCTTTTAAGTTCGGGAACCATCCTCCTTCTTCCAAGAAGTGTTTCAGCAAAACCTTTCTGTTCAGTCTCTTCACTAACTCTATCAATCCACTCCTTCACCTCAGGGTATGTATCAAAATACGAATTTATTATTACCATCCCTTCTTCCGGCAGGATACCAAGTTCTTGCCCGAGTCCGTACGGGCTCATTCCGTAAATTATTCCGAAATTTATAATTTTTGCTCTTCTTCTCATCTCCCGTGTAATGTTTTCTTCGGCAATTCTGAAAATACCAGATGCTGTTTTTGTATGAATATCGATATCGTTGAAAAACGCATCCTTCAGGTTTGCATCATCTGAGATGTGCGCAAGAATACGCAATTCTATCTGAGAATAATCGCAAGATAACAATTTTTTGCCGGGTGGCGAAATAAAGCCCTTCCTTATCTCTCTTCCCAACTCGCCTCTTGCAGGAATATTCTGTAGGTTCGGGTTTCTCGACGCTAACCTTCCTGTGGCAGTGGTAGTTTGAACGAAAGTGGTATGAACCCTTCCATTTTTGTCTGCAAGTTTTGGGAGTGTATCAATATAGGTAGATTTCAGTTTGTAAAGCTCACGGTATTTTAGTATCTCTTTCGGCAGTTCGTGCTTAGAGGAAAGTATAAGGAGTGTTTCTGAATCTGTTGAGAAGCCTGTTTTTATCCTTCTTGGTGGATTGAGTTTTAGTTTCTCAAAGAGTACCTGCTGAAGCTGCTTCGTAGAACGAACATTAAATGTCTCTCCAGCAATGTCATAGATATTTTTCTCGACATCACAGATATTCTTCTCATATTCCTCGCTAAGATTATTAAAGAATCCTTTCTCTAAAAGAATTCCACTCTTTTCCATTCTTGCAAGAACCGAGAGAAGAGGCATCTCTATATTATAGAAAAGTTCCTCCATCCCTTCATCCTCAAGCCTTGTTTTCAATTTTGTGTAAAGATAAATGTCCGTCTGTACATATCTCGCGAGTTCGTTCTTTATCTTCTCTCCTCCTATCTTCTTTTTCTTGAATTCTTTGATTAAATCCTGTTTCTTCTTTAAAAATTTGTTTCCATATCTCAATGAAATGAAATCAAGAGTATGGCTTCCCCTTGAAGGGTCAAGAAGATAAGAAGCAATAGAGAGGTCAAAGAAATCTTTTCCAATAACAGTATCTTCTGCTTTTATTAAATGCAATAGTGATTTTATATCGGTTGATATTTTCAATGTCTTCTTCTTATTGAAAAATGGGTGGATAATCTCGTAAGTCTCTCCCCCAATAACCTCTGCTACCCATATATTATCTGAAGATGCAAGAGATATAAAAGAGGAAGCACCAACATCACAAAATTCGATTGCTGCTAATCTCTTTATTCCCATTGTAATCTCAAGCATCTCTGCGACCTTAACCTCTTTAAGGTTAACTTCGCTTTCAGATTCATCTTCTACCATTCCCAAAAGGGATGTAAATTCAAATTTACTGAACAACTCCCTCAACTTCTCTTTTTTCTTTCCCATATAAAGAAGTGAGTTCAGAGCAACATCGATCTTTAGATCTTTTTTTATAGTAACAAGTTTTTTTGAAAGGTTCACTTGAACCTCGTCAATTGCTGATGCAATCTTTTTTGATTTTATTTTTTCTTTATACTCAATGATATTTTCAATATTCCCAAATTCTTTTAATAATTTTGTAGCAGACTTTGGCCCTACACCCGGAACTCCTGGAACATTATCCGAGGTATCTCCGATAAGGGCAAGGTAATCGGTCATCTGGGATGGGTCAATATCCAGTTTCTTTTTTATAACATCCGGTGTAATGAGTTCTTCCGCTATTTTACCTCTCCCTGGTCTGATAATATCTATACCCTCTTTTATGAGCAACTGAAAAAAATCCTTATCCCAGGAGATGACTGTTACGGAATACCTACTTGACAGAGCAAACTCTGCAAGTGTTCCAATAACATCATCTGCTTCAACTCCTTCTTCCTCGATAACAAGGATTCCCATAGCCTCTATTAATTCCTTTACATCCTCTATTTGACCTTTTAACTCATCTGGCATCTTTTCGCGAGTTGCTTTGTATTCGGGAAAAATCTTATGCCTGAAAGTTGGTAGGGGAGTATCGAAACAAACAGCAATGTGTGTGAATTCCTGCTCCCTCAAAATTTTCAAGAGTGAATTTGCAACACCAAAGATTGCGCTCGTATTTTCACCTTTTGAATTCCTTAATGGATTTCTGATAAATGCGAAGTATGACCTGTATGTCATGGCTGTACCGTCAACAAGAATGAGTCTATTCATAGGATATTGAGTGATTTTTGTGCACAAGAGCACCAGAGCACAAGTGCACAAGCAAAAAATGAATGTTTACCCCGTTAGAATTCCCTGTATGAAATTCTAATGGGGTTTACTTGTACAGTCCTTTCTTTACAATATAATCAATCACTGAATCGGGTGTTAGGTATTTTATATCTCTTCCTTCTTTGATTCGTTCCCTTATTTCAGTTGAGGAGATTTCAATTCTTCTTGTATTCAAAAAAATCATTTTTTTCTTAAACCTTCCAATTACATCTTTCTTTTTGTACCCGTCCCTTGGGATAACTATTATATCAAACTCTTCAAGAAGTTCAACCGGGTCTTTCCATATATTAAATTCTACTGCGGAGTCCATACCAATGATAAATGATATATTTAAGATATTCATTTTCTTCTTTATCGCTCTTAAAGTATTTATTGTATATGAAGGTCCGGGTAACCTAACCTCTACATCACTGCACTCAAATTCAGGATTTCCTTTGATTGTAAGGTTCAACATATTTATCCTATCGGGGAAAGATGCAAAACTTTTTTTGTGGGGTGGCAAAGGGTTTGGTAGGAAAATTATCTTTTGAGCCTCTATTTTTTCAAGAATATCCTTTGCTATGATTAAATGTCCATAATG
>SOKM01000284.1 GCA_004375785.1 Candidatus Cloacimonadota bacterium
CCCAGTATTTATGATACTACTATAACTGAAAACAACATACCTGAAATAGTTGGTGGAATAGAGTCAGAACTAAAATCATGGCTTACTGTCAGAGTAGGGATGAAAAAATCACTCTTAATACATAAACTTGAATCATCAAATGGAATTAAAAGTATAATGACGGATAAAGACGCTCCCTTCAAAATAAATCTGGGATTGGGTATCAGACTCGGCTCGCTCGAACTCGATGCAGTTATCAATGAAGACCTGCCATTCACATACGGTTATTTCATAAGCGGAGAGGAAAACCCAATCTTTACAAAAGTTAGTGCAACCTACCTCTTTTAAGACAGAAAACAGTAATCAGCAAATAGAAAACTGCTAAGGATTAAGAACGAAAATGAAAATAATGGGGATGTAGCTCAATTGGGAGAGCACCTGCCTTGCACGCAGGGGGTCGGCGGTTCGAATCCGCTCATCTCCACTTACTCCTTACTATCTTCAACGTTTGCTACTCTTGAGTATCTCCATTACAAGTTCATCATATGATATTCCAATTTTTTCTGCCTCTGCAGGAAGGTCAGATATTTTAGTCATTCCAGGAATAGTATTTATTTCAAGTACATACGGAATTTCATTGTCTTTTATGACAAAATCGACCCTGGAAAATCCTCTGCATCCAATAATTCTGTGTGTTTCCAGAGCCATTCTCTTCGTAATTTCCGTTATTTTCTGAGCAAGCCTTGCTGGAATAATAAACTCTGTCATCCCTTTTGTATATTTTGCCTCATAATCATAGAACTTTTTTTCTGGCACAAGTTCGAGGACTGGTAGACTGTAAGCATCCTTTCCTGTCCCAAGAACACCACAGGTAGCAATCATCCCCTTTATGTATTCTTCAACGAGAAATGTCCTATACCTTTCTCGTTCCTTAACAAACTTTTTCTTTATTCCTTTTTTAACTCTTATTATATCTGCACCAACACTTGAACCTTCTTCTTCCGGTTTAATAAACATAGGGAATCCAACCTTTTCAACTGCTTCTTTCATTGATTTTTTTAACTCCTTCCATTCATCAACAACATAAAAGTTCGGTGTAAGTATCCCTTCTCTTAAAAGAATCCGTTTAGTCATCACCTTATTCATAGCAATTGCTGATGCAAGAAGGCCACTTCCTGTGTAAGGAATCCCCAATAGTTCTAACAAACCCTGGACGGTTCCATCCTCACCAGGTTTCCCATGAAGAATATTAAAAACAATATCTATTTCTTCTTTTTTAAACCTTGTAAAAAAATCCATACCCATAACCATATCAATTCCAACCGCATCAAAACCTTGACGCTTTAAAGATGCAAGAATATTCTTACCTGACATAAGGGAAATTTCCCTTTCGCTCGACCATCCCCCCATAAGTACTCCAATCCTCTTTTTTCTAAAATCCATCATTCCACCCCCTCCTCGATACGTCCGTTATTTGTAATCAGTTATTTGTCATTGAGTCATTTTGAGATTACTTTGTTCAACTGGTGCAAAGCCTTCGCTGTTCCCTGTTGTAGTAATTCTTCCACTCTTTCCTTTGCTTCTTCAAACGTTAAATCAGGTGGTGTTATAGAAAAACCAAATGATTTTCCTTTCTTAAAAAGCTTCTCTCCATTCTCCGTTATCTCACCTGTCAGGACAAGAACGAAAATATTCCTCTCTTCGCCAAACTTAAGAACCTTCTCTGCTGCTTTACCATATCCTGTTTGGATGTCAATTCTTCCTTCACCAGTAATGACCATATCCGCATCCCTGACTTTCTCAGTAAAACCTGAAATCTCAAAGAAAAGCTCGATACCACTCCTCACATCCGCATTTAATACTCCATAGAGTCCAGCTGCTATTCCTCCTGCTGCACCACCACTAATAACAGTCGTAACATTCCTATCAAACTCTTTCTTGATTACCTCTGCTACATTCTTCATTGCCTTTTCCATAAAAGAAACATCTTTATCAAAAAGCCCCTTCTGTTTACCATAAGTAAAAACTGCACCTTCATTACCCAAAAGTACATTTTTTACATCTGCTGCAACAATTAGTTCAACATTTCTTATACTATCACTCATCTGGCTAACATCAATTCTTTTTATCTTAGCGAGCTCCTTACCACCAAATTCCACATCATTCCCTGATTCATCAAGAAATTTCACACCGAGTGCCTGCATACACCCAACTCCCATATCTATTGTAGCACTTCCTCCAACACCGAGGACAATCTTTTTCACATCCTTTTCTATGAGGGCTTTTATTAGTTCACCTGTGCCGTAGGATGTTGTCTGAAGTGGGTTTTTCTCATGTTTACCCAGAAGTACAAGACCAGATGCCTTTGCCATCTCGACAATACCTGTACCGTTTTCAAGTAAACCGCAAACTGTTTCTCGTCTCTTTCCTCGTGGGTCAGTAACAACCACATCAAAAAAGTCTCCACCACAATTAAAAAGGAGGGATTCGATAAAACCGTCTCCCCCATCGGATAAGGGCAATTGTTTAATGTCTGCTTGAGGCTCCACTTCCCTGATGCCTCGTATTATAGCAATGCAAGCACCAATAACGTCGATAGAACCCTTGAATGACGTCGGTGCAACAACAATTTTCATTTGCGAAGCAACTATTTCCCTACTTTACCTCCACCGTGCCTTTACCAACTCCTGTATTAAGGGAAAGGTCTGTTACCTTAACAACAACCGTATATTCCCCACTTTCATTCTCTTTTATCGTAAAAAGGAATTCCTCTTTCTTACTATCAAATATACCATCATCAGGTAGAAGAATATTCCATTCTCCTCCATTCACTGAATAGGAAACAGATTTCAGGATGGATAGCTTATCCTCTCCAGTAACCTTAACCTCGATATTTTTCCCCTTTGCTTTTATTGAATTAACTTCAATAACAGGGGAAGTATTATCAATAACAAAAGGTTCTGAGGTCAATTCAGCACTAAGGGCACGAGTGGAGGGATTTTCCCTTTCATCGCTAACAGAAACCTTAATATAATAGACACCATCAGGAAGGGCAGTCTCATCCCAGACAAAAGCAGGCTTCTTTAACTCCTTCTTTAACTCCTTCCATTCTTTTTCCTCTTCACCCCTGTAAAAGAAAGAAAAATAGAGAGAATCACCATCGGGATCAGATGCAGTCCAGTAAGCACACCTCTTCCCCTTCTCAAGTTTATATACCGTCTGTGGCAGGTCGTATCCAATATCTTTGTAGAAATGCTTTTGTTTCTCTGATAATACAGTTCGTGAAGCAAATAATGATTGATCACTTTCACCGGTACTGACTCCAGCCGGGCAAATAATTATTTCCTTTATCACCGGTCTTCTATTCTCAGGAAGATAAGAAATGGAAACTTCTTTTAAGAGCGGTGACTTACCACTCCCCCTTGTTCTCAATTCACTTTTGAGCTGGATAAATCGTCCAGGTAAGAGATTTATTTCACCATCCTTTTTCATCTCTTTCCAGTCAGTCCAGTCTTCGTCTGGATTTTCTTTATTCCCTATTCTTAGTTTTAATGTGAAGGATGTACCAGTAGGCAGAATAACATCCCAATTGGCCCTCCCAAAGCTCGATTTCCTTCCTGTATCAAATTCCTCTGATGTTATTTCCCCTTTCTTTGAAAGGTCAGGACCCATTTTGATTACATTCCCAAGGTTTCCCGTGAGAAGAAAAAAGGAATTCTTCTTCCTACCTTTTATAATATTGAGAATGGGCGAAGTTTCAAACTGGTTTAGCTGATTTATCTTGCCGTCTTTATCTGCAGTATATAATCTTCCACTCTCGGTTCCAATTAAAATTCTTCCATCTTTAAATTCTGATATAGAGTAAAGAGGCGGTGTAGGACATTCCCATAATGAGCTCACAGTCTGTTTGTCGATATCAAATTTATATAGAACACTTTTCTCGTTCTTTTTGCTTCCCTGCATAGGGCTCACTCCACTAAAAAAGGAAGTAAACGATGAAGTCGCTACAGCAGAGGGTCTGGTAATAGTTGCAAAAAATATTGAGTTTTCTATCCCAACCATAGAACGGATTTCGTTTTCCTTTGTATCGTAAAGAACCGTTGCTTTGTCTTTCCTCGTTATTTCAATAAAAAGTCCGTTGGGTTCAGTCCCCACATACAATTTTTTTTTATAGAACAGGAGGCTGATTATATGATTCTCTTTCGAACTATAGTAGATTTCTCCTTTCCCTCCCGAAGAAATTTTGAACAATTTCCCTCTATCGCCAGTTGCAGCGAAAAGCATTCCATTGTTATCAAAAAGTAATCTCCAGACATATTTCTCACCTGTCTTATAAAATTCCTTTACCTTCCCATTTTTCGACAACCTGTAAATAATACCTGAAGGGCTTTCGCCAATATAGACATTATCTTTTTTATCTACTGCAAGCGCAAAGAGCTCTGCCCCTTTCTCAGAGGTAAAGACTGTAAAGATTTGACGGGAAGGCGAAACCCTGAAAACCTTCCCTTCGTTTCCACTGGAAACATATAAATTGCCCTTGCTGTCTATCACACAATCCCATAAGAAAATTTCTGTTGACTGGAAAATTGTATCTATATCAGGGGAAAGAGAAATATATCCTTTACTGTCAATCATTACATTTTCAATCTTTGCTTTGCTTAACGCCTTTGTTCCTTTCCACTTCAGGAGTTTTGAAACCGAACCACATAGAGCAAAAACATTACACAAAATGATTATCAATATTAGCCCGACTCTTTTCATCTAACCTCCCTAATCAATTATCTTCAAGGTAATGGTATTACTGCCGGAAACAACAAAGTCACACTCTTTTTCCATTCTTGCGACAATCCCACCCTTTGTAAATCTACCTTCACCTAGATTTTGAGAACCCTGCATAAGATGAAGCATTGACGATGGAAGAGAACCAAGTTCGTATCCCCGCATAATCATACCCATCTTAGTAGAAAGGAGCAGACAATAAAGCACATTGTTTCTTGGAATAAGTTTTAGAAGTTCAATAATCTGTCCCTCTCTTTCGACCTTAAATCTATCCGTTGCCCTTTCCAATTCAAGGCTTGTCAGCCCATTAGCCCCCACAACGGCTATTTTTATAGTTGAATCATTATATGTCTCTGGAACTCTTATGGCAAATTTCTCTTTTTCGACCTTTCCCTTCATCCCCTTAAGAAAAACCGTTATATTTACTTTTTCACCCCTTCTAACTGAAAAACTTCCCGGTTTAACTGTTTCTATCTCTGCTGTCTTAATCTCTTCACTTACATCTGTTGTCAAACTAATTTCTTCTATCTTAATCTTTTCAAAATTGTCTTTAAGAATCAACTTGAGAACATCATTTATATTATTCATACTGGACATCAGTGCATTCTCTCCTGAAAAGAAGTTTTTGATTTGAACATCTCCATACTTTTCTAATTTTAGATTCACATCGAGAGAGAGTGTAAGGCTACCATAGCTTCTTCCCTGTGTAAGAACTGAATTTGAGAATGTGAGCCCTGTAAAAAAGGAAGTTAGCTCTTTATGGTCAACAATATCAAAATGGAAGGTTTTACTACTTTTCCTCTTTTTTACAGTAACATTTAGAGGTATCGTTCTGGCTTTTTCTCCAATAACCCCATATATTGCACCCCTTCTATCCTGTAAAACAGCTCCGACCTCTTTTTCCGTACTTGAAATCTTGAATGACCTCAATTGACTCGGCATAATTGCATATATATAGGCAGTTGTCATTGGAATAGAGGTAGTTCCCGAAAAGAAAAGGGGGTGCCCAAACGCAAATACATCTTTCCCATCTACATATGTAACAGTTCCGATTGCAGCAAGCGAAGCATCTCCACCCACAAGCCTTGCAGCAACGGCTGAACCGATAAAAAGAGAATCACTTTCACTTCGCTCCCCCGATGTTCCACCTCCCATTACAATGTTGAACCCCTTTGCACCAAAGAAATTATCTATCTTCTTAATGAGCCAATCATCAAACCCTGATACAGAGAGAGGAGTTCGTATTCTTGTAAGCGTGACACCTGAATAGGGAGACATCTTCCCTTCTCCCCGGATCTTAATCTCAGATTGTCCCTCCCCTTCTCCTATAGTATCAATTTTAGCAGCAATGATTTCTTCTATAGGAGTAATTCCTGTTATAGGCTCAATAGCAAACGACCAGGCATAAGCAACTGCACCTATAATCTTCTCATTTATAAAAACAGGACTCCCACTCATACCTGAAATAATACCTGTCTTCTCAAGTCCTGCTCCATTTAATCTCGCAATAATAAGTTTCATTCCAGGGCCTGCCTTCTCAAGAACCCCAAGTATTTCAACATTAAAAGTATCCAGTCTATTTGCGCCAAAAACACTGATACCATAGCCTTTCATCCCTGCTTTTACGGAATCAACAGGTAGTATTTCGTATGCGAAAAGTGAATGAGATATAAAAATAAAAAAGAAGAAAACAATTTTACTCACAAAGCCTCCTTAGTCCTTACTTCGTTAAATTTCATCACCTCAATCTTACTCAAAAATTAAACCGAAGTCAAGAAAAATTTAGCCACGAAGACACAAAGATTTACTAATCTTTGGTGGCCGCAGGCTTAAGGATGCGAAAGGATTTCACTACGAGTATGGGCGTTCAATCGAACGCCCTGCATTTTCTACGCCAATATGTAGGGAAAGAACTGTGGAGCTACCCTTTTTCATATATTACTTCATATTAAAAAACTGTCCCCGATACCTACCAAGTTTCTTTCCATCTTTTAAGGGTTGGTATAAGTTTTTCTAATTTTTTTAATGCATCTTCTTCAGAAATCTCCATTTCCTCTGCCATTTTTCTTGCTGATCTTTCAATCATATCTTCCATTCTTATAGTGGGCTCGTTAAATTCCCCCTCTTCGTAGCATACCTGGCAGTAATCCTCACTGTATGTGCCATCGGGTTCCGGGCCAAATTTATCATCTTCAATCAGCAAGCCACAACTCTGACAGATGTATTCGTCTTGTATTCCCCACATTCTCTACCTCCTCTTAAATTTTTCTTTGGTAACTTTATCAGAAATTTCATTGTTTGTCAACTTATAAAAATATTCTTCAAAAAAAAACTTGACTTTTTGGAAATATAGTTTTATAAAAAGGAAATTTGTAGATATCTTATAAAAAGGATGTCTAATCAGGTATAATGTATAATTATACCAGAACATTGTACCAGGAGGATAGAATGGCTGACAAGATTACCTTATCAGCAATAAAAGCAGATGTAGGCGGGTTTGTTGGACACTCCTCGATGCATCCTGCATTGATGGAGAAAGCAAAAGAATTGCTCGAAAGTGCGAAGAATCAGAGGTTATTAGTTGACTTCTGTGTAACACACTGCGGCGATGACTTAGAACTTATTATGACCCACAAAAAAGGAACAGAGAGTGGAGAGATACATAAACTTGCCTGGGATACCTTTGTAGAATGCACAGAGGTAGCGAAGGAATTAAAGCTTTATGGTGCGGGTCAGGATTTGCTTTCTGATGCATTCGCGGGCAATGTAAAAGGAATGGGACCTGGATGTGCAGAGATGGAAATTCTCGAAAGAAAAAGTGAACCAATTGTCATTTTTATGGCTGATAAGACATCACCAGGTGCCTGGAATTATCCTTTTTTTAAGATCTTTGCCGACCCCTTTAACACAGCCGGTCTTGTAATTGACCCCAAAATGCACGATGGTTTTATTTTTGAAGTCCTTGACGTCTTTGAAAACAGAGTGATTACCTTCAATTGTCCTGAGGAACTCTACGATTTATTGATACTCATCGGAGCAACAGAACATTATATTATAAAAAATATCTACAGAAAAAGTGATAACGAAATTGCTGCAACCTCTTCTACACAGAAATTAAATCTTCTGGCAGGTAAATATGTAGGAAAGGACGACCCTGTTATGATAGTCAGGTCCCAAAGTGGATTCCCTGCCCTTGGAGAGGTAATCGAACCTTTTTCCTTTCCCCACTTAGTTGCAGGATGGATGAGGGGTTCTCATCATGGCCCTCTGATGCCTGTGAGTTTTGAAGATGCTCATCCATCAAGATTCGATGGGCCACCGAGGGTCATAGCCGCTGCATTCCAACTCTCTAATGGAAGGCTGATAGGTCCGCAGGACCTCTTCTGTGACCCGAGTTTTGATAATGCGAGGCAACTTGCGCTTGATTCGGCTGACTATATGAGAAGGCACGGACCTTTTGAACCACACAGATTACCGCTCGATGAGATGGAATATACCACCTTCCCACAGGTAATGGAAAAATTAAAAGAAAGGTTCAAAAAACTTAACTAAGCTTTTGACTTTCTAACAATTCGTGAATTCTATCTTAATTTTACTATCTTGACTGGCTCATATCCTTTCACCTTCAGGAAGTAGATGTCAGGCATTAAATCAGTACCGAGTGATAAATGATTAGTAGTAACTGGAACGGACTTTACCAATCCCTCACTCAAGCCATATATCTTCAATCCTATGGTTTTTCCCCTTTGCCCTATACCCTCTGCACTTTGCCCTTTGCCTTATTTTCTAAAAAATTTACAAAATCCTCTTGACAGGTTGTTGAAATTGTGTTATACAAATAATGAAAATGTGAATTTATTCACAAGAAAGGAGGAAGGATGGCAAATGTAGGCGGTTATGAGCTTCCAGAAGAACTTTATTATCATGGAGAACACACCTGGGTAAAAAAGGAAGATGATGGTAATGTAAAGGTTGGAATGAATGCAATGTGGGCTGGTACAGCCGGAGATATCACATATGTAGACCTTCCATTTGAAGGTGATGAGATAAAACAAGGAGACACCTGTGGAAAATTGCAGTCAGCAAAATGGATAGCCAAACTTATCGCCCCTATCAGTGGAGAAATCGTAAAGATCAACGAAGAGTTGGAGGATGATTCAACAAAGATAAATTCAGACCCTTATGGCGAAGGTTGGATAATTGTTATTAAACCATCCAATCTCGATGCTGATATCGGAAATCTCATGCACGGCGACAGCGTTGCTCCCTGGATGGAAGGCGAAATCAAAAAATCTAAGGAGGCGAAGAAATAGTAAGAGGTCTCTAAAAAACTACTCAAAGACTTCAGTTAAAGAAACATAACTCTAATATGATTACCATAAAAGACATTACAATACTTACAGGTATTGTAGGAAAGGAAAGAATCTCTCATGAGGAGAGTGAACTTTTCTGCTATTCAAGAGACCTTGGCAACTCCATCCCAGACGAACTTCTAAAGGCTTACGGCATGCTTGGTGCTGAAGTCGTTGTTCTACCAAAAACCACTGAAGAGGTTTCAGCAATCCTTGAGTATGCATACGAAAATGATTTACCTGTAACAACAAGGGGCGGTGGCTCCTGGGCACTTGGTGGTGTCCTACCGATGGATGGAGGGATTGTCATCGATATGTGCAGAATGAACACGATAAAAACCGTCAATCAAAACGATGGTTATGTTCTGGTAGATGCAGGAATTTCCTGGAAAAAACTTATGGATAGGCTGAAAAACTATGGTCTTACGGTAGGAGCCCATCCCTCCAGCGCTGTCTCTGCAACAATCGGTGGTTTTATCGCAACAGGGGGCGGTGCAGGAACAGGTGTTCCAAAATATGGAGTAGTTGGAGACCAGATACTCTCCTTAAAAGTGGTGCTGTCAAACGGCAATGTTATCCAGACAGACCCATGGAATTCATGGCTTTTTGCAGGGTCAGAGGGAACGCTCGGTCTAATAACGGAAGCAACAGTAAAGGTTTTTCCCCTCCAGGAAGAAAAACATTATCTCTTCTATTTTGATTCTATTGAACAGGGAACAGAAGCATTACAACAACTATCTACTTTAGAACCCTATCATCTGAGTTTTCTTGATAGGGGCTTCCTCTGCTTATTGAATCAAGCAGGAGAACATTTTCTTGAAAGGGAATTGGCTGTATCAGTAGGCATAACTGGAACCGAAGAAGAACTCAAGGCTAAAGATGAAAAAATTCACCAAATTTGCGCCGCCGGACAATCCCAACCCGAATGGGTCGCACGGGATGAATTTGAAAACAGATTCAAGATCGGGCTCGCTTTCAAGTGCCTTGGCCCCAGTCTCTTTGTTCAGGAAATCCGTGTTCCTCTTAGATTTCTCAAAAGCGTTCTTGAGGATATAGCCAAACTTCTTAAGGGATTAACCTGGGGTATAGAAAGCCTCGGAAGCGATGCGGGTTCAATTGTTCTATCCGTTATGATTCTTGGTGACGAAAGAAGAGAACTCGAATATCTTCAGACCTTTTCTCTTTCAGCTGCCTTTGGCAGCTTGGCAAAGAAATACTGTGGAAGTGTCTATGGCATAGGTTTACACAATGCTGTTAATATGAGAGGGATACATAATGCAGGACTGGATGTGATGAGAGATATAAGAATATCGCTCGATAAGCAAAATATACTTAATCCTGGAAAAACCACTCACCCGAGGATTCCAGGCTTTTTCGTTTACATGTTTATGTTTATGATGAAACATGCTCCTTTCCTTGTCCGTTTTATACTTGACACAATGAAATACATTCCGGTAAGATTTCTGAGGTTTGCCTTTGGTATTGTTGGAGGAAATATAAAATGACAGAACAAGAAATCATAGAACAGGTTTACACCTGCGCAAGCTGTGGATACTGTCGTTTTGGTTGTCCTGTATACAATGAAATTGGTTTTGAATCATTGACTGTTCGAGGCAGAATGCAAATACTGAAAAAGATTCTCGAAGGGAAAATGAAACTTACAAAACCAATTATAGAATCAATCTATTTATGTGCACAGTGTGAGAACTGCAATGTCAGATGCCCGACTGGTATTGATTTTGTGAAGATATCCGAAGCGCTCAGGGAAACGCTTCTAAAAGAGAGACTTGCTCCGGAAGCACAGATAATGCTTAGTGAAAATTTAGCTAAAGATAGCAATCCATTTCGCGAACCACTTGAAGAAAGAGGCTCCTGGCTTCCAGGCGATTTTCCTCAAGGCAAGAAGAGTGAATACCTTTACTTTGTGGGTTGTACTGGTTCCTATTCGCTGAACAGAATACCGAAGTCAATAATGCGTGTTCTTGATAGCATAGGCTTTGACTACACCCTTCTCGGTTCAGAGGAAAGATGCTGCGGCAGTCCGATTTTACGCGCCGGAGCTCGAGAGATAGCAATGAAGACTATTGAAAGAAACATTGACCAGTTCCACCGCCACGGTGCTAAAACAATTATTACCGCCTGTGCCGGCTGCCACACAACCTTTATTCACCAGTATCCTTCAGAGTTCAAATATGTTCATTTTACCCAAATTTTTGCACAATTGAGCAAAGAGGGTGCTCTTGTTTTTGAGAAGGAACTTAATGAAAAAGTAATATATTTTGATGGCTGTGATCTGGGAAGGCACTCAGGCATATACGAGGAACCGCGAGAGATACTCAGAGCAATCCCAGGCGTAGAACTCATAGAATTTCAATACAATCGTGAGGAAGCGGAATGCTGCGGAGGTCCAGTACTCGGTGCAAACGCTGACCTGGCAAGAAAAATTGGAGCAGCAAGGGTTCAGGAAGCGCTCGATATGGGAGCAACATTTTTAGTGACTGCCTGTCCTACCTGCCTATTGAATTTTAAAGAAGGGGCAAGAACCGCTGGATTGCAACTGCAGATGCAGGATCTCGCATTGCTCCTTCCCAAATATGT
>SOKM01000207.1 GCA_004375785.1 Candidatus Cloacimonadota bacterium
GCATAATTTCACCTATTTTTAAGAAAAAACACTCTTATCCATAATGGAACAAGGAGGTTTGTATGCGAAAAATGCAATGGTCACAGGAGGTGATTCTTTTCGTACTTTGCTTCATGTTTTGTTCTCTTCAACTCGGTGGCACTACGCTTTTAGTTCCCTCACAATACCCTACCATTCAAGCGGGACTGAACGCAGCACAAGCAGGAGATACGGTTCTTGTAGCACCCGGTACCTATGTCGAAAATATTGCATGGCCTTCCTTTGATGGCATTGTGCTTATTTCCGAAGATGGTGCAGATACAACAGCGATCGACGGAGATGGAGGTGGTCGTGTTATCGGCTTTCCCAATATATCTTTTTCAAACAATACCGAGATTATCGGATTCACGATTCAAAACGGATACGCGGTACAAGGTGCGGGAATTTATATTTCTCAAGGTTCTCCCTATATTCATGAAAATATAATTCAGAGAAATATTGCCACGGGGTCATCCACATGGGTATACGGCGGTGGCATCTTCTGCGACGGTACAGGAACACCACTCATTGCGAACAACACAATACGAGGTAATGCTGCAAAAGGAGATTACTGGAATTATGGCGGTGGCATTTATATTGACAATCAGAATAGTGCAACCATATGGGGAAATATCATAGAAAGTGACTCAACGATTGGGGGATACTGGAACTACGGTTCGGGAATCTATTGTGACGGGGGTTCATCTCCCGATATTCGGCATAACATTATCCAGAATAACGTGGCTTTCCAGGGAGACCGGGGCCACGGAGCTGGAATCTATGTTGATAACGATTGTAATGCCTATATTCTCTCGAATCTTATCTGCAACAACACAGCTCAAAGTGGCTCATGGAATTATGGCGGTGGAATGCTCATTAATTCAGGTGCTGAAGTTCTCAATAATACCATTGTAGGAAACAGTTGTTTTGGGGGCAATTGGAATTATGGCGGTGGGATTCGTATCTACGATTCTACCAATACCATAGGAAATAATATTATTGTCAACAATTCAGCAAGCACAGGTGGAGGGATTTACGCTGCAAGTGGTGACCACGCTACACTTCTGAATAATGATGTCTGGAATAATACCGGGGGTAACTACAGTGGAATTTCACCTGGTCCTAACGATATTTCCGTAGACCCTCTTTTCGTAGCAGGTCCTTTAGGCAATTATTACCTCAGCCAAATTTCAGCAGGACAGGGACAGGACAGTCCGTGTATAGATTACGGATTCGCAACCGCTGAAAGTCTTGAATTGGATACCTATACAACCAGAACGGATACCGTACCTGATTCCGCTATCGTGGATATCGGATACCATTATCCAACTACTGCTGTCGTTTCCGTTGAAGAAAACAAACCTGTTTCACAAAATTCAACATTCCGCGTCACTCCATCAATATCACGCTCACAGTACAAAATCTATCTTACGATTAATGCTCAAACCTATTTGAAATTGGAAGTTTTCGACCGCTCAGGACGCTTGCAGCGAACAATCTTCAATGGGGGGCTGTGTCCGGGCGAACATGAATTGACCTGGAACGGTTACAACACTACAGGAAACCCTGCCTCTTCTGGTATATATTTTATAACAGTAGAAATGGGAAACTCAGAAAGGTTATCAAAGAAAGTAATACTGATACAGTAACCTGTTACGAAAAACAAACGGCGGGTCTTATACCCGCCGTTTGTTGTGATTCGATGTTTCGATAACTACTCAACATCCTCCGCAAATAAAAAACCTATCACACCCAGGACGGTATTGACTACTTCAGCATCCTGCGTAAACTGGATTTTTATATCATCCATCCATCCCTTGGCTTTTTCAAGTGCCGCCTTAACTTTCGGGATCTTCATTGCATTCATACCTTTGAGCTCTGAAGGGAGCTTCTTAATTGCCTCGGGAATCTTTTTCGAAAGCTCAAGAGCAGCATCATTGGCAACCCTTAAATCGGAAAGCGCATCATCCATCTTGATCTTCAATGTATCCAGCGTTGCTTTACTGTCCTCTGTGAGCTTCTCTTTCACCGCTGCTTTCACCGAAGAATCCGCTATTATAACAAAAAAAGAGCTGTCGGTCATCGCCATAATCTCTTCTTTTTCCTCCTCGCTTTTTTCCATTACGGTTGCATAGAAGTCCTTGAAAATGTTTACGCCGTTATCAACCGATAGATCTACTTCAATAAATTTAGTTCGCGTATCGTATGCTTCCTTAATGAGTGCATCAAATGATGTCCCGGTTTTCGGGCACTCCTCTGAAAAAACACTGAGAGAACAAAGAAAAAACAGTATAAAAGAAAAAACCACCAAAATCCGAATCCTCATTTTTCCCACCTCCTTTCTTTTCCGATTACATGCTTTTTTTCATACCATAAGTTACCTTACCTGTCAAGCAGGAATTTTCCTTTGTTAAATCAGCATAATAAAGACACAATGAATATTCATCGAATTTCTTCAAATATCGTTGATGATTTCTCAAAATAGTTTTCAAGAAAGTTGACAATAAAAAATAAACAATGGTTGACAATTAAAAGTGATGTTTGGGAATTTGAAATTGAATTATATATTATAATCTCAGACCCTTCAGCAGTTTTATTGTGCTTTCAACGTCCTTCGTGAATTGAGCTCCCTCTATTTTTTCTTTCGAATAGCGGGCTCTGTTGCAGGATTCGAGGAGAAGAGAGAGCTTCTTCTCGATTTCATCGCCTATTCTCTTTTCCCGAAGATAATATTTTATCTCCCCCTCTGTTGTACCCCAGACCGAGAGGTTACATTTATCCGCAAAGAACTGAATGATTGCCCTGTGCAATAATTCATATGCTTCTTCAACCTTACCCTTTCGTTCTTCCTTCTTTGCCTTCCCTATGATCTTAAGTGCCTTACCAAGTGCACCTCTCTTTCTCAAGATATCCTCTTTCGATTTCATCCTCTCCTTCACACCAACTGATATAAGAATCCAGAGAAATGCACTTAATAACAAAAAATTTACTAATAGGAAATACTTTATTTCACCAAGAGGATTACCTTGATTTTTAAGCCTATCCATCGTCTTTATGAAATGGATATCTTTTCCAACCATCTCAATATCTCCCTTTCCTAAAAATCTTCCACTTTCACCATCTCCCGGTAGAACAGTAAATAGTAATTTACGAGTCTGTTTTGTTATATAGTGCTTTTTTCTGGGGTTGAAAAAAGTAAATGACATCTCAGGTATCTCAAAATCCCCACTCCTGCTGGGTATGATCATTGTTTTTACAACTTTTTTCTCGATTAATTTCCCCGATGTTTCAAATGTTTTCACCTCAGAACCTGATTCGTACATTCTAAAACCCAGCATCCTCATCTCTGGATATTCTATATCTCTCAGATTCCCATCTCCTTCAATTGTTGTGATTACTGTAATAGGTTCATTCTGTTCTACCTTTTTTTCATCCAGTTTCGCAAAAATTTTAAAATTTCCAACTGCCCCGGAAAAACCATCAGGTGCGGGAGGAAGTGGAAGAACATTTATTATAATAGGATCACTTTCAAGTTTTTTCTTAGTCCCCCTTCCGAAACCAAAACTGAACGGATCCCCGGTAACATTATCAATAACACAGTTTAATTCCGCTCCACTAATTGTTAACTCCCCTGTGGTTAAAGGGAAAAGTGCATAGTTTAGTTCTACAATTTCATAGTTCCGTGCATTAATAACCTTTCGGTACTGTTTTTCTTTTCCCATATCCTCCTTCCAGAAATCCTTTGTTTCAGGTGGAATATACTGAGGTTGAGAAACAAGGTTCACTGTCGTGTAAAGTTTGAATGTAAGAATAAGCTCTTCACCAACATAAACTGTTTTTTTATTTGTAAAGGTTTTAATAAAAATATTGACTCCATCTTCTGCATCCCTCTGTAGCCTACTACCAGGGAGGATTGTAAAACTCCTTCCCTTTCCCTTCTGTGCCTTCGTAGCCTCCTTACTTACCTCTATTTCAATTGATTCTGTTCTGAATGTCCTACCTTTCACACTGATCTCGCAGGAACCTATTGTAAATTTCCCTATTTTTTTCGGAACAAGTGAATAGCTATACGTTATTGAGGATGATATCTTTCCGTTTACGAAGGAGATATTTCTTGATGAACCTTGAGAATAGATGTAAAATTCATCGAGCTTCGGAAGGTTTGGTTTTGGTACTTTTGCAATATTCCCACTTACGGTAACTGTTAATGTAACGAATTCTCCAAGGGAAATTATATTTCTATTAGTAGTTGCAGAAAATTTTATTTCTTGTGAGGAGAGATCCACAACAATAAAAGATATGCAGAGAAGTAAATAGAGTATAATTGAATTTTTTATCTTCACAAGTGTCCGTCCTTCTTTCGCATGCTAACCCTGTGTAATACCACTATGTATAAAACATTTTCCTATTACACGGGCTTTAGAGATTGTACCAGAATTAGAACTCGAGCATTGTAGCCGCAACCCTTAGGTTGCGTAACTCACTATATTTGCTGTAGTTACGATCGCAAGCGAAAGCCTGCGCCTATATAAAAACCGTACTTTGACACAGTCTCTAAAGCAAACGACCACAACGATAATGACTTAATGACCGAATTACTCAGTAATTTTCTCTTCATTGTAGTACAACCTTACCAGTCCTTTAATAAACCGGTTTTACCCTTAACCTTTGCTTTCTCCCCTTGCCTTGATTCCCTTTCTCGTTGCTGTAAGGCTTTTAGTATTTTGAGAGCTTCCTCTTTAGATATTTCATCCTTTTTCTTTTCCTCTTTGGGTTTCCTTTCCTCTTTCTTTTCCTGCTGTTTTTCTTTTTGTTTCTCCTCCTGTTGTTCTTTATCCTTTTCTGTTTTTTCCTTCTCTTTCTTTCTATCTACGTTTTCCTTATTCTCATCATCTTCCTTGTTTTCCTTTTCTTCCTTTTTCTGATTCTCCATTTTTTTCTTTATCAACTCAATGTTGTATTTTGCATCTTTATCTTTTGGGTTACTATCAAGGGTTTTCTTGTAATATTCAATCGATTCCTCGAGTTTTCCTGCACGGTAAGAAGTATTCCCCATATTATAGTAAATGTTAGAGAGTTTCAAATTTTTTTCACTAATTAATCGTGATTTTTTATAATACTCCATAGCCTCATCGAAGCTCTTCAGTTTAACAAGGGTATTTGCTCTGTTAAATTTCACAATTGAATTTAGTTTAACTCCATTTTTTTCCAGTCTTTTATCAAGTTCATCGTAAAGGTCGAGAGCTTTTTTATAGTCCTCTTTATTAAACAATTTGTTAGCCTTGTTATTTATTGCCCTTATCGTAAAACCTGATGCATTGCTTGACATACAAAGAATCGAAACGAATAAAATAATTGTAATCCTTTTAGCCATTTTTATTGCCTTTACTTACTTTACATTCTTATCTTGTATCTTCTGACTCTCTGCTAATCGCTCCCTTCTCTTCGATTTAAAGACTCTATCTGTTAAGGAAAGTTCCAGACAGAGCATAAGAATAGCAAAAATGAGAGGGTATTCATACCGATCCTCATACCGCTCAAGCCATTCTTCTCTAAACTCTTCCTTCTCCATTTTATTAAGTATTCTTATTAACGTGCTCATTTCAAAATCCCCCCCTGTTGCATTAAGAAAGATACCTCCTGTTTTCTGGGCAATAGACTTAAGGCTTGATCTGTCCAGTTTGCTCATTACAATCTTTCCCTCCCTGTCCTTTTTATATCCAGATATTAAACCGTTCTCTCCTTTTATTGGAATAGGCTCACCTGTTTCGCTCCCAATGCCCACTGATATTATCTTTATTCCCTCTTTTGCCGCTGCTTCTGCTGCTTCGGCAACATCCCCTTCATGGTCCTCTCCATCAGTAACTAAAATTATCACCTTAAAAAATCCTTTCTTTTCAGGAAACGATTTAATCGCCAGACCAAGCGCACCGGCAATATTTGTGCCCTGAACAGGGATCGTACCAACATTGAGTATATCGAGAAGCATCCTGCAGGCACTGTAATCCATAGTTAGAGGACACTGTAGAAAGGGTTTTCCTGCAAATGCAATAATACCGATTCTATCCGTTGTGAGATTATCGATAAGTGTCTCTATCCACATCTTTGCCCTTGTAAGCCTATCAGGTTTGATATCCTCCGCCCCCATACTGGTAGAAGTATCGAGTAAAACGAAAATGTCAACGCCCTTTCTTTTTATGCGAATTTTCTCTACACCCATCCGGGGACGCGCGATAGCAAGTATTAGAAAAACCAGTATAACAGTCAATAAGAAGTTTTTCCAGAAACGCTTTATTGAACTAACACTACTAGTAATCTTCCTTATCTCCTTCTCATCACCGAGAAATCGCATAAAACTTCTGCGCCTCCTCACTCCCAGGATAATTATGAGAATAAGAAGCGGAACGATTAAAAATAACCAGAAATATACAGTATCCTTAAAAATCATCTCTTCTACACCTTACTTTTCGACACTGATTACACTGATATTCACTGTAAAGAATTTGTTTTATGCTATTGATTAAATATAAATAATCTGTGTTCATCTGTGTAATCTGTGTCTAAGAACTTTATGGAAACTTCAGAAATCGCGTGTTTGAAAGAACCACTCCTGCTATGAGCAGAATAAGACCAGAGAAAAGAAGTGGCCTGAAAAACTCTCTATAATTTGTATATTTTTGAACCTTTATCTCCGATTTCTCCATTCTATTTATTGTTTCAAATATAAAAGCAAGCCCTTCAGGATCCTTTGCTCTGAAATATTTCCCGCCTGTTTCTCTGGCTACCTCACTGAGAAGTTCCTCATCAAGATCTTCCTTTATCTTTACATATCTCGTGCCCAAGAAAGGGTGTTTAACTGGCATCAGGGTCTCTCCCGGCTTTCCTGCTCCAATTGTGTAAACCTTTACACCAAGTGCTTTCGCTATTTTCGTTGCCATCTCCGGATCAATCTCTCCTGCATTATTTCTTCCATCCGTCAGAAGTATAACCACTTTGCTCTTTGCTTTTGAATCTTTCAATCTGTCACATGATTGCGCAAGTCCTAATCCAATCGCAGTTCCATCTTTTATCATGCCAATAGTTGCTCTTCTCAATAACTCAATAACTACACCATGATCTGTTGTCAATGGGCATTGAGTATAAGCAAACCGGGCAAATAGAACAAGGGCTATTCTATCAGTTTTTCTTCCCTTAATAAAATTCTCTGCTACCTCTTTTGCAACATGAAGCCTATTTTCTGGTTTGAAATCAACCGCTCCCATACTACCTGAAACATCAAGGGAAATAACGATGTCTATCCCGCGAGAAGTTATTTCTGTTTTCGTCAAACCTCTTCTCGGTCGCGCAAGCCCTGCTACAAGAAGAAATAATGCGATTACCTTCATTACCAAAAAAATCTTATCGATCCTCAATCTTCCTTTTTTCCCTACGGATAGATTCTGGAAAGATGATAATTTCATTGTCGTATCCTGTCTCTTCCATCGAAGATAAAGGAGAAAAATTATTGGAGGAAGAAAAAGGAAAAAGAGCGGATTGGCAAACCTAAACATTTATTTCCTCCTTTTCTTTTTCTTCCTCCTTTTCTTTTGTCTTCTCCACAATCTCTTTAACCATACAAATTTCTCTCTCATCGTTAAATGGAGAGGGTATATATTTTGCAAACTTCACAAGATCGCTCGTGCTGAGAAAATTACGCGTTGTTTGTAGATGCTGCTTGAAATCTTTCCTTCTCTTAAGGTGTCCGATTATCTCAGTCGTTGTGTTTTCAACTGCAGGGAATTCATAAAGAGCCTCATAATATTTCCTGAGGATAAAAGATAGTTTACTATAAAAGAGTTTTATCTCCTCTCTGGTTACCGGTTCACTTTCCGAGAGCCTTTTGAGTTCAGTAAGCGTAATTTCCCATGGAGGTTTCTTTTCAATCCTCTCTGGGGATATTTTTCTCCTTCTATTTTTCAGTAAGAGAATTATCAAACCCGCCGCAAGCAACAATAAAAAGAATCCGAGTATAAAATACCAATATGAAAACCTGATTCCAATCTGTGGTTTTAATCCTTTTATATCTTCCTCCCCTGTCAAACCAGGTGCAACGCTTTTTATTTCGACAGGAAAAGGTTGTGTTTTGAAATCCAGAGTATCGCCACTCTCTTTAATAAGAATAGTTATCTCGGGAATTGTATCTAAACCTACATCGTATGATACCAGTTCATATTCAAGAATAGTCTTCCTGACACCCTTCCGTGTATGAATCCTTATGGTGCGGTTTCTAACAACAAATTTGCTAAAATAGGGCTGATTTTCCGGGATAATCACCTCCTGCTCTTCAGTTGTAAGAATTTCAATCCTGTATGATAACCTGTCACCTATAGTTGCTTCACTCCTATCAATCTCCTGCTTCACACAAGGAATAGGAGAAGATATGGTTCTCCAACCCATCAAAAAAATCATCGGTACCAGAGCCAATACGGTACTCATATAGTCCTTAATCTCCTCTCTCTTGTTGTAAAGAACCTTACAAGTTCATCCACATACGGTTTGGATGTATTTAAATCAATAAGGTCTATATTATTCGATGAGAAAAATTCACTTTGTTTTTCAAGCAAGTCCACTTTTTTGATCCCATACTCCAATCTTCTTTTTCTATCACCAGTATCTATCCATCCAATATTGCCTGATTCTGCATCCTCCAACAGGATCCATCCACTAAATCCGGGAACAGAAAGCTCCAGAGGATCAAGTATCCTGATTGCAATCAAATCATGTTTACGGGCTGTTATCTTCATGGGTTTCTCATACCCTGTATCAAGGAAATCACTTATGAGAAAAACAATACTCTTTTTTCTTATCATCCTGTTAAAATGTTCAAGTGCCATGCTTATATTTGTCCCTTTTCCTTTAGGTTTAAAATAAAGAAGATCTCGTAGTATTCGCAATATATGCCTTCGTCCCTTTTTAGGTGGAACAAACTTCTCTATCCTGTCTGAGAAGAGAAGAAGAGAGATTTTATCGTTATTCGATAATGCAGAGAAAGAAAGAAGAGCAGTTACCTCGCTCGCAAGATTAATTTTCTCTCTCGAGATTGTACCAAAATACTCTGACCCACTTGTATCAACAATAAAAATGAGTGTTCGTTCTCTTTCCTCACGGAATATCTTTACAAACGGATGTCCCATGCGTGCAGTTACATTCCAGTCTATTCTTCTAATGTCATCTCCTGAAACGTACTCTCTCACTTCCGAAAACTCCACACCCTGTCCTTTGAAAACAGATTCATATTCTCCCGCAAATACCTCGTTAACGAGTCTCTTTGTACGGATTTCTATCCTTCGTATATACTTCAAGATTTCCCATGGCAACATTACGGTACCTCTATTTCATCAAAAATCCTTCTAATGATACCATCTGTTGTCATATCTTCCGCCTCTGCCTCGTATGTCAGAATAATCCTATGTCTGAGAACATCATAACCAATTTCTTTAATGTCCTCCGGAATAACATAACCCCTTCTCCTAATAAATGCTAATGCCTTCGATGCAAGCGTCAGGTAAATGGAAGCCCTCGGTGAGGCACCGTATGCAATCATCCCTTTCAAGTCATTGATCCCATATTTTTCCGGATTTCTTGTTGCAAAGACAATATTCAATATGTAATCCTTAATTTTCTCATCCATATGTATCTGACAGGTAAGTTTTCGAGCTGCAAGAATTTCATCTGTTTTAATAACAGGCGCTGCCACAACTTCGTCTCCTTTTGTCATCCTCTCAACAATGCCACGCTCTTCTTCCATTGATGGGTATGTAATAATAAGTTTCAACATAAATCTGTCGACCTGTGCCTCTGGTAGTGGATAGGTACCTTCCTGCTCAATAGGATTTTGCGTCGCCATAACAAGGAATGGTTTATCAAGTGGGTAGGTAGTATCGCCAATTGTCACCTGACGCTCTTGCATTGCTTCAAGTAAAGCACTTTGAACCTTTGCTGGCGCTCTGTTTATTTCATCTGCAAGTACAAAGTTTGAAAAAATCGGACCTTTCCGAGGTTTAAATGAATTATCTTTGGGATTATAAACAAGCGTTCCAATAATATCCGCAGGTAAAAGATCCGGGGTAAATTGTATTCTCTGAAATTTCGTAGATATGCAATCAGAAAGTGTTTTCACTATCATCGTTTTTGCAAGCCCGGGCACTCCCTCTATGAGGATGTGACCATCCGAAAGCAATCCCACCAGAATCTTTTCAATAAGATTTCTTTGCCCAACAATTACTTTCCCTATTTCAGATGTCAGCAACTCAATAAAGATGCTTTTCCTTTCAATTTTCTCGTTAATCTTCTTAATGTCAACATCCATATATCCCCCTTTTTGAATCCTAGGAAGGTTCATAATAGAGCACGAAACAACAGGTTAAAATCTTATATAAAAACGAATAACCTTTTCGTTACGTTCCCACTTTCTATTTTTTAACTCCGTTTTTATTATCAATTTATTCTTTTATCTCTATCATTTGGTTCGGGATACTGTTTTTCTGAATACGCATTACTCCACTGAGAAACCGTACTTCAATATCAACGGGAGTATCATCATCGCCAAGTCCAAAAAACTGTACAAAAGAGTTCTGACTTGTAGTTCCCTTACCTCCCTGTACCTCCCTTATCTGAGTCTTTCCTCCTTGATTTACCTTGATTCTCGCGCCTATTCCAGATGAGTTGGAACGTGTGCCAATAAGCTTTACTTCAAGGTAGTTGTTTTCATTCCCTTTATTCTCAAAAAGGTGTACGCCTGAACCACTTGCGACAAAGAGATCTAAATCTCCATCATTATCAAAATCACTAAACGCGCATCCCCATCCGTTATAAACCCTTGTACCAGAAAGATAGGTTATATCTTTAAATGTTCCATTCCCAAGATTTTCATAGAGAAAACTTTTTCTCCCTTCATATACGGAGGTTATGTAAAGATCTAAGTCGCCGTCATTGTCCATATCCGCCCATGCCGGGTCAGAGTGAGTCTCTTCAAATTTTATTCCTGAATCTTTTCTTCTATCAACGAATCTCCAATCAGGGGGACCAAGATTTTCGTAGAGCTTTGTCTTGTTCGAAAATTCGATATATCGTGGATGAGCTAAATTAGCAGTGATTAAATCAAGGTCTCCGTCATTATCATAGTCTCCCCATGATGAACCAATAGTATGCCCCCACCATCCTTCCACTTCATCCCCCGCCACTTCTGAAAGGTTTGCAACATTCGTAAATATTCCGTTCCCATTGTTCTGCCAGAGAAAATTTTCCTGCAAACGATAATTCGAGACATAGATATCGAGGTCACCATCATTATCGTAGTCACCCCAGTTAACTCCCCGCCCGGCTCTTTCCTCGTTAAATGGTGGAGACATTCCAACATCATTCAGTACTTCGTCAAATATCTTCCCTTCTCTGCAGAAATAGAACGCATCCGGATAGTACGAATGCTCCGACCAGTTTTCATAGTTTGCAAGGTAAAGATCAAGGAAACCATCACCGTTTGCATCACCCCATCCCGCTCCTTCGGTCGAGTAATCGTTTGAAATTCCACCTGCTTCCTGTGTTGCATCAACAAATATTCCTTCTTCTGTTTGTCTCCAGAGACGATCCCCTTTTTCATCCTGTCCACCTGAGATGGAATAGAAATCAAGTA
>SOKM01000129.1 GCA_004375785.1 Candidatus Cloacimonadota bacterium
CTGACTTTTTTAGAAATCTCAAAATTTTTCTTGCACTTTTTTCTTTTATATGCTAATATCAAAAAACATCCTACATATGATATGGATGTCTGATTTAATAATCTATGTAATCAAGTATAATAAATACTACACTCAGGAGGAAGAATGAAAAAAATCAAAAAGGTTCTGTCAAATGTTATAAAAACAGTATCCGTTCTCTCTTTCCTTCTCACAACCTTTTTTCTAAATGCCCAGGAGCTTTATAAACCACCACAGAAGGAGAAAATCGGAAAAAGATTACAAGGTTCAATAAAGCAGATGAAAGAGAAAGACGAGATAAATATTTGGGTCTTTTTTACAGATAAGGGAATATTCAGTAAGGATGAATATGAAAAGAGTATTACCCGTTTCAAAAACCGTCTCAGTCCTAGAAGAAGAAAAAGAAGAGAAAGAACAGGCAGAGCGCAAATCGCAGATTTCACCGACTTGCCTGTAAATAGAGACTATGTAAAGAAGGTGATAGAGACAGGGGCAAAGAAAAGGATAATATCAAACTGGTTGAACGGTGCAAGTTTCAGGGTTACCAAAAAAGAGCTCGAAGAAATTAAAATTTTTCCTTTTGTCTATAAGATAAAAAAAGTGCAGAGGTTCCACTTAAAACCAGAGCCATATAAACCCCGAAAAAAGATTATAAAAAAGATGGATAAGGAAGAGGGTTATGAATTCAATTATGGAAATTCAAAAACCCAGAATTCCCTTATTTCAATAAATATTGCCCACAATAACGGTTATTTTGGTGAAGGTGTCAGGATTGGGCTCTTTGACACAGGATTCTGGGTTGACTCAATAAGGTTTGAGGCATTTGGGGTTGTGAGTAAGCGCATAATTGATAAATGGGATTTTATAAACAGCGATTCTAACGTTGGACCCGAGTTAGGTGACCCTGCCGGTCAGATAAACCATGGTACTTCAATGTTGTCACTGATTGCGGGCTTCAAGGATAATGAACTCATCGGTCCTGCCTTCAATGCAGAATTTGCCCTTGCAAAAACAGAGATAATAGATGAGGAAATACATGCTGAAGAGGATTTCTGGGCTGCTGCTGCTGAATGGGTAGATTCCTGCGGTCCTGATAACGGCGGCGTTGATATAATTTCCAGTTCGCTTGGATACAGGCAATTTCCTGATGACACCTTTGACTATACATACGAAGATATGAATGGTGATTCTACAATTATCACAAAGGCAGCAGATATGGCAGTAAGCAAAGGTATTATTGTTGTTACAGCGATGGGCAATATCAATTATAACAACCCTACTGATAAACCTGACACCTGCATGGTTGCACCTGCAGATGGAGACAGTGTTATCTCAGCGGGTGCAGTGGACACTAATTATACTACAGGAAAGTGGGAATGGGCTTGGATACCTGAATCAGGAACCGGTGCAATAATAGGGCCTACCTATGATGGAAGAAGAAAACCCGAAGTTTGCGCCACCTGGAGCGGTTATCATACCAATCCTGAATATGATTACACTGCACCTGATACTGCTGACCAATTCCCATATGTTACAGGACAGGGAACATCCGTTTCAACTGCCATGATTGCTGGAGGATGTGCACTTATACTTCAGGCACACCCTGATTGGTCTCCAATGAAGGTAAGGGAAGTTCTTATGAATACTGCAAGCCTGCATAACTCACCAAATGACACACTCGGATGGGGAATTGCAAATATCTGGAAAGCAATAAAATATGAAGACCCGTTCATACCTCCCTTTGAGAACGACGAACTTTCTCCTTTCTATCCAAATCCTTTCGTTCTAAAAAAACATTCATATGTCGTTCTACCATTTAACATAATGAATCAGGGAACAGGAGGCAAAATATTTATTTATTCATTGTCCGGCAGAAAGATAAAGGAGATTGAACTCGGGTCTTACCTTTTGCCGGGTAGGTATAGCTCGCCTGAGTATGGTGCGGCAACCTGGAATGGGAAAGATAGCAATGGGAAAATGGTCGATGCTGGTATTTACATTGTTCTACTTAGAACAGGCTGGACAAGTTCAATAAAAAAACTTGCAGTGATACGGTAAATAACCATAGATAGAAAAGTAAGCAGTAATAAACATCGCTCTAATAATGGTAAAAAATGGAAATTAAAATAGAGGAATTTCAGTTTGTCAATTTCTTCGCTCGTTTTCTTTTTGAAAAGAAATTAAATATTTGTATCCTTATTTTAAGTGGTTCAATGGATACAAACCCTATTTTGCAAATGCAGAAAAAGATTAGTAATTTGATTTCAGAGAGAAAATATGATTTTATAATTGATTTGAGCCATGTGAAATACATTAGTTCAAAAGGGCTCGGTTTTCTTATTTATCTTATGAAGTATAGAAAGAACTTTCTCTACCTCTCATTCCCACCTGAAGATATACTAAGACCACTTAACCTGCTCAGTATGGATGATATTTTTATGTTTTATCATAATCCTGACGAATTGAAAAACGAAACAGGAATCCCTGATGAAATAATCCAGTGTGTGAAGCACGAAATAGCTGCAATAAGGGATATTCACTACCATATGCGGTGGATGAAAATACTCAGAGATTATCTTGCGCAGGAAGAGGTAATAAAAGAGATGCAAAATTTGACTCCTTATATACAACAAGCGGACCGTTCAAATAGTATCACTCTCCCAAGTGAAGAAAAGTATGCTTGCATTCTTTACAAATTCTTAGACAGGATATTTAGTAAAGAAGTTAAAATTAACAGGAAAGAGGTTGATGATATAACCGTAGAAATCATAGCAAAGGAATTAATGACCAATGCGGTCAAGCATGGCTATGATAACAAGAAGGAGGGAGTGATAGAAGCAAATTTCCAAGTTGATGATGAAAAAATAGAAATTAATGTAATTGACTACGGAAAGGGGTTCTCTGCTCCATTGGATTCTCATTCTCCTTCCCTTTCAACAGGCTTGCAGCTCCTTAAGAAAATCTTTGACGATGTAACAATTAGCGAAGCACCAACAAAGGAAATCAATGGACTCGTTCTTGGAAAGGGAACAATGGTAAAAATGACAAAATACCTGAAAACTAAACATTAATTATGCTTCAGACAAAAGCCTACTTTCTGGTTTCTCAATTTCGTTCTTAGTTTTATTTTCTTATGTCTGAATTGGACAGATAAATCGAAAGTTCCTGAGAATATTGTAATTTAAGGGGTTTCAAACCTTCT
>SOKM01000014.1 GCA_004375785.1 Candidatus Cloacimonadota bacterium
TCCTGATAGCCTTATACTCGATAATTTTTTCAACACAAATTGAATAGCAGATAACATTTTTCAGTGCTTGTGAAGTGCGAGCAATAGCGGAGCGAACCGCATACACCGTGTTAGATGAAGTTGCTGCTGATTTTCTCTTTCTATCTTATTTCTATAAATCATATTAAATTCCTCCTAAAAATGACTTTCTGACCTTATCATTTTCAAGGAGGTTTTTTGCTTTATCTTCAAAGGCAATTTTGCCTATTTCAAACACATAGCCTCGATCTGCATATTCTAAAGCCATTCTCGCATTCTGCTCAACAAGGAGAATGGTTGTTCCATCTTTATTAATCTCTTTTATCTTCTCAAATACAGTATTCACATAATTCGGAGAAAGTCCCAGTGACGGTTCATCCAATAAAAGCAGTTTTGGTTTTAACATCAGGGCCCTACCAATAGCAAGCATCTGTTGTTCACCACTGCTTAATGTTCCTGCTCTTTGTCTCTGTCTCTCCTTAAGAAGTGGGAATATGCTGAATACCTTATCAATATATTCTTGAAGGGTCTTTTTATTGCTTCTCGTGTATGAGCCCATTTCCAGATTCTCTAAAACGCTCATTGAAGCAAAAACTCGTCTTCCTTCTGGTACCAGACAAAGTCCTTTCTCAACCAGCTGATATGGCTGCTTACCATTTATGTTTTCTCCTTGAAATAAGACCTCTCCTGATTTGGGTTTCACCAGACCACAAATTGCCTTTAAGGCGGTAGATTTACCAGCACCGTTTGGACCTATCATTGCCACGATTTCTCCCTCGCCAACAGTGAGAGAAATGTCATCCAGAGCAAGGACAGTATCGTAATATACTGTTAAGTTTCTTACCTCAAGAAGCACTTTCACGCCTCCTGCCAAGATAGGCCTCTATAACCTTATCATTTCTGGTAATCTCTTCTGGAGGTCCTTCAGCAATCTTTTGACCATAGTTCAATACAATGACATTATCAGAAATTCCTGTTACTACTTTCATATCATGCTCAATGAATAGAATCGTCTTACATTTATCTTTTAATTTCTTAAGCACATCCAGTATCTTAACTCTCATATTAGGGAAAACCCCTGCTGTTGGTTCATCCAATAAAAAGAGTTCAGCTTCCATTGCCAATGCTCGGGCTAATTCAAGCAATCGTCTCTGTCCATGAGATAAATTCTGTGCAAGTTCGTCTTTTTTGTCTATAAGACCTACCAATTCAAGATACTCAAGAGACTTCTCTCTATTTTTCTGCTCCTCAGCCTTCATAACCTTCGATTGAAGAAGTGCGGATATAAGACCCTCACCTTTATCATATTTAGTTGCCAGTAACATATTCTCCAGAACCGTAATCTGTGGAAAAACCCTGATATTTTGAAATGTTCTTGAGATACCTAATCTGGCTATCTTGTAAGGTGGCAGATTAATAATCCTTTTATTCCTAAAATATACATCTCCAGATTGAGCATTGTAGAATCCAGAGATTATATTAAACACTGTCGTCTTACCTGCACCATTAGGACCTACCAGGGCGTTTATAGTGGCTGGTTCAATAGAGAAGTTCAGGTTATCTACTGCAACAAGTCCATCAAATTCTTTAGAAAGATTTTTAACTTCTAATAACATCTCATCACTCACTTGAATTGATACCTTCCCATTATGCCTTGTGGTCTCTTGATCATAAGCACAACCAAGAGCAATCCGTAAATCATCTGTCTCATTGGCGCTGCAATTGATGACGGCATACCTAGAAATCTCAGGAGTTCAGGGAAAACCACCAGAATTACTGCTCCCGCTATAGAGCCTGATATACTTCCCATCCCACCAAAAATAACCATAAGGAGAATAGTGATGGATTCCATTACAGTAAAACTCGAAGGATCAATAAAGGTTATATAATGAGCATAAAGGCTTCCAGCAATACCAGCAAAGAATGCTCCGATAATGAAAACCAATAGTTTATGCTTGGTTGTGTCTTTTCCTAATGCCTGTGAGGCAATTTCATCTTCCCGGATAGACCTCAGTATTCTGCCAAAGGGGGAATTCACTACTCTTCTTATAACAAAGATAGTAATTATCACAAAAACTAAAACCAGTAATAGGTAGGACCATATTTCTGACAAGTGAAAACCGAAAATGGAAAACCCAGGTATTCCAGGAAGTCCCATTGGACCTCTTGTAAGAGATACCCAGTTCTTAGCAATGGAGTAAATAATTACCCCTAATCCGAATGTTGCCAGAGCAAGATAATCTCCCTTCAGTCGCACTGCCGGATAGCCTATTACAATGCCTGAGAGTGCCGCTACACAAGCTCCTATCAACAGTCCTATCCAGGGAGATAAACCCATATTTAATGCAAGGAGACTTGAAGTATATGCTCCAATACAAGAAAAGGCTGCATGACCCAGTGCTGGTAGCCCTGTATATCCAACAATGAGATTAAGGCTCAGGGTAAGAATTATGTAAATCCCAGCAATAATAAGTATATGTAAAAGATACTCCATAGCCTTAAATTGTGTCCTTTTCTGTTTTAGTACCCAGAAATCCCCATGGTCTTATCAAAAGAAAAACTATAAGGATAACAAACGCTATACAATCCTTCCATCCGGCTGATATTTTCCAGATACCAAGGTTCTCAGCTAATCCCAGAAAGAATCCACCCAGCACTGCACCTGGAATACTACCGATGCCACCGATAATAGAGGCAATAATTCCCTTCAAGAGAGCACTGAATCCCATTGTTGGTTCAATATTTGTTTCAAAAGAAATAAGTATCCCAGCAGCACCGGCTAATGCAGAGCCTATGGCAAATGAAGTCAGGATTATCTTCTCGGGATTTATACCAACAATATTTGCCGCTATGGGATCATCAGACACCGCCCTCATGGCCTTACCGAGCTTTGTCTTCTGGATAAAAAGCCAAAGTACTATCATAAGAATGATTGAGACCATTAAAATCAAAATCTGGATATCAGTAATAACTGCACCAAGAAAATGATGCCCTTCTTTGACAGGACCGGTTCTTATTGTAAGAATCTGTGCTCCATAGATAAGTTGAATCAGATTTTGAAGGAAGATAAAAACACCAAATGATGCAAGGAGAAAAATCAGGTTAGATGCATTCCGTTTGCGGAGAGGATAATAGACAAATCTATCAAT
>SOKM01000040.1 GCA_004375785.1 Candidatus Cloacimonadota bacterium
TCAATCTCTTAAAATCCCTGTTGAAAATAAAATATCTCTGTGGTTTGTGCTTTTATTGTACCTTAAAAAGAGACGGATAACGAGCTCTTGTTTCCAGCCCTGTCCTTTATTTTAATTTTTGCTGTGTGTCCTCCCTCTTCTATTCTTTTCTTGAATAACAAGAAACAGACTTCATTCCTGTAAAGGTCGTAAAACGGTATGTAAGAAACGCCATCAAGTGTGATATGAATATCGGCTATCTTAAAACCTGTTCCTATATCTTTTACCGTGAAGAATATTTTTTCGATAAGATTCCCTTCCTTGACTGTTTGAAAATCACTAATCTCTGGAGGAACATTATCTTCAAGCAGAGCGAAAGTTCCGAGATGTTTACTTGTCGCAACAATTGCCTTTTTCGACTCATTGTATATTCCCCCTAAATGCAGCCATTCATCCTTTAGTTTTTTATAGACTCCAATCTTTTTTGAAGAGGTTTTTGTATAAGAAAATGCAACCTCAATCTCCTTCTTAAAAACTGCGCCGCACGGTTCTACAATATAAGCACCTTTGAGTAACCGCAGCCCTTCTGGAATTTCTTCTTTAATTTTTCTTACCCTTGCATAAAGGTCTTCATAAAGCTCACCATCGTTAATAATAACCATAAATTCTCTTTCTATAGATGTTATAATTCCACTTCTGTTTTTCAAAATCGTATTATAGTTAAAAGTAAAAAGTTCCCTTCCTTTTGAATATTCAACAAGAAGTGAACATATCCCTTCACTCTGTGGCAATAAACGGAAAAAATAAAATTTGCCATTTTTCTCAGAACCTTCTTTTATCGGGACGAGATTTTTCATCTTGACTGTCTTCATTTTTCCCTTATCGCCTGCAGATAAACCTACGAGATTTCGATAAAAAGAAATACCTGTTTCCTTTATGTATGGTGAATTAGATACCAAATCTGTCTCTTCTCTTTTATTCTTTTTGCCTTTTCTTAAATAGAAAATTATCACTGACTTGTTCTTATTTGCATCATAGCATACAATTTTAATTTCATTAATCTTTTTGAGTCCTTCTGTAAAAATAATTCCATCCCTTTTAATATAAAATGGCAGGTGGTTGTTTCCATATATGTAAAGCCTATGGAATCTGCCCAACCCTCTGTTGTAAAGGTCATAATCGAATTCTAACTCAACTTCCTTTGTGTGGGCGTAAGAAAATCTGTTATAAACAGACCTAAAAAGAAGTTCTCCATTTAAATAGAGTTCTGTTTTCCATATATTGAGACGAAAAGACCAGTCATTCTGATAATCTTCACTCAAAACCTCTATTCCTATCCTTCCAATGATAGATACTGTATCGTCATAGATATACAAAACTCCATTGTAATATGGTTTTATAATTACAGGAAAAGGTATTTTTGAAACAAATGATGAATCATCAAGTGGGGTAAACTGGACCGCCTTTATCAAAGGTGGAGTTGAATCATTAACAACGTATCCAAGTGACAATGGATTGATGGGTCTGTTAGAGGAATCACGCATTTCAAAATGAAGATGAGCACCTTGAGCTCCAGTTCTGCCAACATATCCTACGAGTTCACACTTTTTTACTATTAATTGCTCTTTCTTGTGATAGGTACTTACCCTGTATGAAAATCTCCTTTTCTGCTCCAATTCTACAATTTTTTCGACACTTTCGCTAAACTTTTGAAGATGAGCATATACGACTATTCTGCCATCGTCCAACTTTAGAAATAGGGATTTCCCATACCCAAAAGGATTTACGCTAATATGCCATATATGACCATCCTCAATCGCTTTTATAGGTTTCCCTTCTACTGCCCATAAATCTATTCCAGCATGGAAATGATTATGCCTGCATTCTGCAAAATTTGAATTCAGAAGTATTTTCCCATCAATAGGCCATATATATTGAGCGGAGATATTGGAAAAAAGAATAACGGGGAAGAAAATAAGTAAATTTAATAACCTCAAGAGAAAAACTCCAGAATAGATTCTATCACATAATCAACCATATCATCAGTCAGTTCAGGGTACAGGGGAAGGGAGAGAACTTCATTTGCTGCTTTCTCCGCAACAGGGAAATCCCCTTTCTTATAACCGAGACACTCCAGAGCAGGTTGAAGATGGAGTGGAAGTGGATAATGAATTGCAGTGCTTATTCCTCTCTTATTCAAAAATTCCTTCAGTCTGTCCCTCTCTTCGGTTCTGATTGTATACTGATGAAACACAGAATAATACCCTTCCGGCTCAAACGGGACTTTTACATAATCCTTAATTGATGATGTATACTTAAAGGCAATCTCACGTCTTCGTTTATTCCAGGAATCAAGATACTTGAGTTTAACGGAGAGGACGGCTGCTTGAATAGCATCCAATCTATTATTAAAACCAATACTTTGATAATAATATTTCTCATTTGAACCATGTACCCTTAAAAGCTTTATTTTTTCATATAGTTCAGAAGCATCTGTGAGGATAGCTCCACCATCCCCTGCAGCACCAAGATTTTTTGTGGGAAAGAAACTCAATCCGGCAATATCACCAAAACTTCCTGCCATTTTTTCATTGAATTTCGCCCCAATTGCCTGTGCTGCATCTTCAACTATTCTAAGATTATGTTTTCGAGCAATCTCCAAAATCTTCTCCATATCTGCACAGAGCCCGTAAAGGTGAACAGGAAGTATTACTTTTGTTTCATCTGTAATTGCTTCTTCAATTAAAGCAGGGTCAATATTGAGTGACTCTTCCTCGACATCTACAAAAACCGGTTTTGCCCGGAGTAAGGCAATGACTTCGGCAGTAGAAATAAAGGTAAAAGGTGTTGTGATAACTTCATCGTTCCCCTTAATGCCAAGTGCGTAAAGGGAAATAAGAAGAGCATCTGTTCCGTTTGCAACACCGAGCGCAAACTTTGCCCCTGTGTATCGAGCAAGTTTCTCTTCAAAAGATTCCAATTCTTTTCCAAAAACGAAGTGGGAATGTGAAAACACCCTTTTTACTGCAATATTTATTTCCTCCTCAAGATTTTTATATTGTGTTACCAGATCAATAATTGGAACCTGCATTTTCCCTCCTATTGTATAGATTCTCATTTGACTCTCTCCATAACAGGCATAACATAAAGTCAATAAAACCAAAAGTCAAGAAAAATTTAGCCAC
>SOKM01000166.1 GCA_004375785.1 Candidatus Cloacimonadota bacterium
ACTACGCATCTTTACCAGTATCTCCTTAACATTTCTCTGTGCCATTTTCCCTCCTAATTTTATATTACATTTGAAACGCTGATTTCAATGGTAGGCGCAGGGTTTATCCTGAACCATACGGTGCAGGGTTTAGCCTGCAAACTTAACTTCTTATAATACAATAAATTACGCACCTTAACCCCATTAGAAATATTTCTAACGGGGCAGGAAGGTCGCGGCTACCCAAAACCATCATCACCCTAAAATTGTTTTTGTGATATCTTTCAGTTTCTCATTATCAAATATTGTTAATGCATCTACAGCAACTTCATTGTCCTTTACAAGATGTATAGAAATTCTGTACTTTCTCGAAAAGTAGGTAAGTGTCTCTGAGAATTCTTCAGTAAAGTAATCAATAAAAGCTGGGTTGCCATAAATTGTTAAATTTCTATCTTTAAGGTTTTTAACATTCGATTCAAGGCCCCTTATAATTTTTAGTGAAAGGTGTGTCTGAGATAAAACCTTTCCCTTACCGCCACATGCAGGGCAGATGTTAAAGAAGGTTTGAGAAACACCAGGGCTTACCCTTTTTCTTGTCATCTCCATTAGCCCTAAATTGCTTATCTCAAACACTTTATATCTTGCCCTATCATTTCTCATAGCTTTCTTAAATATTGAAAGAACCTTATTCTTGCTCACTTCCTTCTCCATATCAATAAAGTCCACAACAATAATTCCTCCTAAATCCCTCAGACGTAACTGTTTTGCAATCTCTTCTGCAGCTTCAAGGTTCGTTGTGATCGCAAGTTCTTCTGGTACTGTATCAGCTGAGGACTTACCACTATTCACATCAATTGCAGCAAGTGCTTCAGTCGACTCGATTATTATGTGCCCACCACTTTTCAGTTTAACCCTTCTATTTAATATTTTATCAATTTCGTCCTGGATCTTATAAGTCTTAAAAATCGGTGGGTTCCCTCTGTACAATTTAACTTTATTTACCATCAGAGGAGTTAAAAGACTAACATAACCATGAACTTTTTTATAAGAATCCTTTGAGTCCACAATAACTTCATCTATCTTTTCAGTAAAGAGGTCTCTCATCAATCTTATAATAAGTTCAGCATCCTTATGGATTAGAGCAGGAACATTCTTTTTTTCTTTCTTCAGTGCTCTTTTTTTAATTCGTGACCACAACCTTAAAAGGTTTTTGATGTCGGTTTTGAAATCATCAGTCTCCTTTCCTTCTGCAGCAGTTCTTATTATAAACCCTTTATCTTTCGGCTTATTCTTTCTCACAATCTTTTTTAATCTTTCCCTTTCCTTCCTATCAGAAATTTTTCTTGAGACTGCAACCTTGTTACGCATAGGTGTAAGAACAAGAAACTTACCAGGAATAGAAATATCCGTTGTTACTCTCGGCCCCTTATTTCCAAGAGGGTCTTTTATTACCTGAACAAGAATCTCATTTCCTGATTCTATGGGGAGTCGCTCGGATGCAGAAGAAAACTCCTCCTCTTCATCAAAATCAATTTCTTCCTGAACTCTTGAAAGAGGAAGAAATGCTGCTTTCTCAGCACATATATTAACAAAAGCAGCCTGTAATCCAGAATGGATGGAAACCACCCTTCCTTTATAAATATTCCCAACCATTCTTTCTATATCAGCTCTCTCTACAAAAAACTCTCTTAGTTCACCATTCTCGACCAGTGCTACCCTTATTTCATTTACTGTAGTACTTAAAATAATTCTGTTCTCAGCCATTTCTTACTACCTAATTCCTTATTAGCCACAGAAATTCACAGAAAAACTCAGAAAATTATAAATATCTATTTTTTGCTTAACTTCTGTGTTATTCTGTGGCAATTTAGATTTCCTTTCTGTGTTATTCTGTGGCAATTTAGATTTCCTTTCTGTGTTATTCTGTGGCGTTTTTAATTATTGGAATTAATAATCAAAGGGGTCAATTAGTTCTTCTCCCCTTTCAGCAAACATACTCATTCTTTCTATATTTAACCCATTAAGGTTTTGAATTCCAAAGAAAGAGAGTATTTCATTGAGCTTCACACTACCCTCAGGAAGAAACCTGATAAGTATGTCTATATCATTATTATGTCTTTTTAACGTATGGACAAAAGGTTTTATATCGAGTTCAATCTCCACATCTTCTTTTTTCCTTTTTACAATTGCACAATCTTTTTTTAAAAACTCTTTTATTCTCTCCTCAGGAATTTCGATTGGTCCAACCCTATAATGAAGAAGTGAAACAATCTTTGAGATAGATGGAGATTTTATAAATACAGATTTTACATCTATAATCTCCAAACCTTCCGGTAGAACCCCATTAAGCATTGATTTCACATCGTCTGAAAATGGCTGCTCAAAGAAAAGGTCAAAATATTCTTTTGTTCCTGAAACACTTAAAGGAAGGGGCGGTCCAAAAGCAATCCTTAGCCGTTTTCTGAAGCCTTTTGTATATGCAACATTTATACCTGTTCTCCTTATAGCTCTTGTTATAAGTCTAATTGTATCCAGATGTGAAATAAATATTAAGTCTCCTCTTTTGGAAAATCTAACTCTTACTCTTATCTTTGAAAATGGTGAAAATGTAACTTTCTTCCTCTTTCTCCGACCAAATTGAAAATCTTCCTCCCTGCTACTTTTTACACTAATCTTATCCCTCTTCATAAATGTCTCTTCATCGCAAACACCACAATTATTGCATGAGGATTTTGCACAGTCTAAAGTCTCTTTCCCAAGTCTTGCCTTTTCTTCTTCCCTCTCAAGAAATTGGTTTTCTACACCCGTATCAATAAAAGCCCAGGGTAATTCAGCACTCTTCAAGGAAGAGGTAAATTGGAATGGGTCTACCCCTGTATCATCAAAAGCATTTTTCCATATACTGAAATTAAACTCTTCGCTCCATTCTTCAAACCGAGACCCCATCTTCCAGGCAGTCTCAATAACCTTTGAGAGCAATCTTGTTCCCCTCGAAAAAGCAGCTTCAAGGAAAGAAACTTCTGGTTTTCTCCAGTTTAACTCTATCCTCATTTTATCGAATTCATTTATAATAAAAGTTTCCTTCTCTTTCAGAAGCTCCTGCGAATCCTGCGCCATCCGTTGAAAAGGTGTATGAGGTTTTGGAACAAAGGGAGAAATGCTAATCTTTAGAGCATTTCTTCCTGTGATTCTCTGTATCCTTTTCACAAGGTCAATAATACCTTCTAGATCCTGTGATGTTTCTGTTGGTAAACCTATCATAAAATAGAGTTTCAGTTTTTTCCAGCCATTCTTTATTGCTACTTCACAGGAGTTGAGGATAACATCATCCGTTATATTCTTATTAATAACCCTTCTCAGCCTTTCGGTTCCTGCTTCAGGTGCCAGCGTAAGTGAAGACTTTCTCATATCCTTAAGAACATTTGCAAATTCCTGGGTTATAGCATCACCTCGTAGTGATGGTAAAGAGATGGATGTATTAACAATCTTGGATTTTAAAGATTTTATAATACCATCTATCTTCGTATGGTCGGTCGCAGAAAGAGAAAGAAGTGAAACCTCGTCCCATCCTGTTTTCCTAATTCCTTCTGTAGCAACACTAACCACATCATCAACAGAAAGTTCTCTTACCGGTCTTGATATAAAGCCTGCCTGACAGAAACGGCATCCTTGCGTGCATCCCCGCATTATCTCAACCGTTAATCTATCATGTGTAATTGGAATATATGGAACCACAGGAGAGGTGGGATAATTCTCTCTTGTGAGTTCCTTAAGATATCTTCTCCTCACTATTTCATCATCGGAATGGAGAGATGGGACATATACACCCGGAATGGTTTTGAATGCTTCAAGAATCTTCTTTCTTTCGACATTCTGTGCTTTGAGAGGTTTGAAAACATCTATTATTTCATTAATAACTTCCTCACCTTCGCCTATAACTACCGCATCAAGAAAATCAGCAACTGGTTCTGGATTAGACATAGCAGTTCCTCCAGCAATAATAATCGGGTCCTTCTCGCCTCTCATTTTTGAATATATGGGGATGTTGGCAAGGTCAAGTATATTGAGCATATTGGTATATGTAAGTTCATACTCAAGGCTAAAACCTATAATGTCAAACAGGGAAAGCTCCGTTCTAGTCTCGAGTGTAAATATCGGTATTCTTTTATGCCTCAAGAGAATTTCAAAATCACGCCATACCGCAAACACTCTCTCACACAGCGCATCATCTCTTCTGTTAATAATGTTGTAAAGAATGCTGATACCATAATTGCTCATGCCTATCTCGTACAGGTCGGGATAAGAAAGTGCAATCTTTACATCAACACACCTGTGGTCCTTTACAACAGCATTTAATTCCTTTCCTATGTATCTTCCTGGCTTTATAACAGAAGATAAATATCTTTCTAAATTCAATGTTTAGGTTCTATTTTTAGCGACGACAAAAAAGTCGTCATTGCGAGTATCGTATCGGAGCCTGTCCTGAGCCCTTCGTTTCACTCAAGGGTAAACTCCGCGAAGGAAAGCAATCCCACTATTACAGCCGGAGGCATTTTCTTACAGCGAAGTGTTTTATATTCAGCGTAGCGTCTTCTCACAGTTTTATATTTACATCTTACATCCACGCAGGCTAAAGCCTGCGGCTACCTACTCTCAACTGCCTTCACTATTTACTATCTATCTCTCTTCACTATTCTCTGGTATTCTGATGTTCTGATGCTCTTCCTCTATTCCCTATGCCCTTACCTGAACCTCCAAATCCATGCCTGCCTTTTTAAGAAGTTTATTGTATGTGTCAATTACATTCTTTTGAATTTTATCTATCTCTTTCTCGCTAAGATGTCTGAACCTTCCCTGTCGTTCGAGGAATTCCTTTACTGGCCGGGGCTTTTTAATCACCTTGTTGATAGTGTACTTCTCTCCATTTTCTATCTCGTAAATAGGGAAATAACAGGTTGTAACTGCCAATTTAGCCAGTTTAATACTCTCCTCTGG
Organism: Candidatus Cloacimonadota bacterium; assembly: GCA_004375785.1. GTDB lineage: Bacteria > Hydrothermota > E44-bin80 > E44-bin80 > E44-bin80 > E44-bin80. Next base: position 4,975 of record SOKM01000166.1, read on the forward strand.
CAGCGATTTCCATCCTGGAGGACAGGAGCTGAAGATATGCAGGAATTTCGTTCCTGGAATTTCTCTTGCTTTTTTAACCTTTTTAATAAAATCCTCCGGATAAGCAACATTTGCTGTTGCTGTATAAGGAATCCTGTGAGCAGCCATTATTCTCACCATATCCTTCTTTGGCATCTTCTTGAAATGCTTCACAGGGGTTGTCGATGTCCAGGCACCATAAGGAGTTGCAGAACTTCTCTGGATTCCGGTATTCATATATGCTTCATTATCATAACAGATATAAATAATATTATCATTCCTTTCTGCTGCTCCTGAAAGTGCCTGAATACCAATATCAAAAGTCCCGCCATCACCCGCCCAGGCAACCACATTGGTTTCCTTCTTCCCAAGTGCATCAAGACCTGCCCGAATACCCGATGCGACACAGGCAGCTGTCTCAAATGCAGTGTGAAACAGAGGAACCTTGAGTGATGTATGAGGGAATGGACCATCTATTACCGACCAGCAGCATGCTGGCATATCTAAAATTGTATTCTGTCCCAGTGCTTTAAGGGCGTATCTCATACAGAGTGTAGCACCACATCCCTGACATGCCAGGTGACCTGAACCAACAAGTTCCTCTTCCGGGATTGAGAGTTTCATAATTTGACCCCTTTCCATAAAATATCTTTTTCTGGTTTATCACTTTTAATGGTATCGTTCACAATCTCTTTTATATCTTCAACTGTAACATCCCTTCCTCCAAGACCTGTGATGTATCCCCAGATAGGAGAAGCGTTTTTACAGTTGTATAAAGCCGATTTTATCTCCTGTGCAAATATACCACTATGTCCAAACGAGATATTTCTATCAATAACCGCAACCTTTCTTCTATTACAAAGCAATTCCCTTATCTCTTCTGTCGGAAAAGGCCTGAAAACCCTTACTCTCAAAAGCCCAACCTTCTTGCCTTCATTCCTTAATTCATCTATTGCGACATGTGCTGTGCTCGCTACTGTGGAAGAAGCAACAAGAACTAAATCTGCATCATCCATCTTGTATTTTTCTATAAGACCATATTGTCTGCCGAACATCTCTCCAAACTCTTTACCTGTCTCTTTGATTAATCGCTTGGCATCTTGAATAGCCTCTTCTATCTTATATCGAAGCTCGTAGTATCCATCGGGACCTGTCAATCCTCCAAATGTATGTGGTTCTTCTGGGTCAAGTCTATACCGTGGGTTAAAAGGTGGTAAGTATTCATCAACAAGTTTCTGGTCGGGTACATCTACTACTTCAGATGTATGTGAAAGACAAAACGCATCGAGAACTATCATACTCGGAAGTAGCACCTGTTCAGAAACCTTGAACGCCTGGACTACGGTGTCAAGTACTTCCTGGTTACTCTGAGCGTAAAACTGGAGACACCCGGTATCTCTTTGCGAAAGGCTGTCATTCTGGTCTGTCCATATGGTCCAGGGTGGCCCCATTGCTCTATTTATATTTCCTATCACTACGGGTAATCTTCCACCGACTGCCCAGTGTATCATTTCATGCATAAGTGCAAGCCCCTGAGCGCTTGTCGCAGTAAAAGTTCTTGCCCCAACTGCTGAAGCTCCACAACAGGCTGCAAGTGCAGAATGCTCTGATTCAACTTTTATAAACTCTGCATCGAGTCTCTTATCAGCACATATTTCTGAAAGAAGTTCAACCACCTGCGTCTGGGGAGTTATCGGATATGCTGCAATGACCTGAACCCTCGAAATCATTGCACCATAAGAAAGGGCATGGTTTCCCATAATAACCTGTTTCATCTGCCCTCCTCTACAAGTGAAATACATTTTTTCGGACACTCTTCTACACAGATACCACAACCCTTACAATAATCGTAATCTATTACAGGCTTATCATCCTCGATATAGATTGATATATCAGGACAGAATTTCCAGCATATCATACACATTATACAATTTTCATAATCTATGATAGGCCTCATATTACGCCAGGCACCTGTTTTGTTGAATAACATTGAATCAATAGACATTGCATTTAAGGGGATATCTTTTGCGCTCTTGTAGACAATCTTTTTCTTTGACATCTACTCCTCCTCAAATTTTAACTTTTCTGCTCGTGGTTTGTAACTCATATTTCTCCTTTGTGCCTTTGTGACTTAGTGGCTATTTTGTTTCTCAAAATTTACAGAATTGTAAGCTTCTTTTGCTGCATCAGCATTCTCTTGAGGCTTTATAGGAACAATCTCCTTTATACCTTCCATAATCAATTCAAGACTTATAATTCCTGTTATCTTAGAGAATGCACCAAGTATAGCAGTATTCACAATTGGTGAGGCTTTAGACCCCAATCCGTACTTGTTTGCAATTTTGTAAGCATCGACTGTTGCAACACTGTAGTCTTTAGCCAGGTGAGGAAAATCATTCGGTTTCTTTGTAGTATTTATCAGTATCCATCCACCTTTTTTTAATCCCTCCGTTACATCTATCGCTTCTATAAGTGTTGGGTCAAGTACCAACACATGGTCAGGTTCATATATCTTTGAACGAACAAATATCTCCTTATCATCTATTCGTGTAAACGCATAAACAGGAGCGCCTCTCCTCTCTACACCAAATTCTGGAAAGGATTGCACAAATTTACCTTCATTTGCAACGGCAATTGCAAGTGCTTTTGAAGCAACAACTGCACCCTGGCCTCCCCTTCCGTGCACCCTGATCTCAATCATAACACCCCCTTCTTTCGTTATTCAATATTTGTAATTTGTTTTTAGTCATCAGTTATTGGGTTACTGCGCCTACATATGATATACAAATTAAAGTTTACTCCTTTACTATTTTTGCAGCCATTGCAATGGAAAGAAATTTTGAATCCTCAGAATCAGCACGGGATGTAAGAATACAGGGTGCAGAAGTCCCCGTAACAAGCGCAGCGAGACTCCCTCTCCCCAATTGTGTTAAGGATTTATAGAAGGAATTTCCTGCCTCTATATTGGGAAAGAGAAGTATATCTGCATCTCCACCAACAGGACTTTTTAGACCTTTTATCTCACAACACTCTTTGGAAATCGCAACATCGAGAGCAAGAGGCCCATCAACTATAGCCCCCTTTATCTGGCCTCTCCTTGCCATCTGTGTAATAATTGCAGCGTCCACCGTTGCTTCCATTTTTAAAGATACCTTTTCTGTTGCTGCAATAATAGCTGCTTTCGGTTTCTCAATTTCAAACATATGTGCTATCTCGATGCAGTAATTGAGTATCTGTATCTTCTGGGAAAGATTTGGAAGCGGAATTACTGCAACATCAGCAGCGAAAAGTAGTTTTGGATAAGTGGCTACTTCTAACACTGCAATATGGCTCAATATTCTTCTTTCTGGTAATAACCCTTCTTCCTTATCGAGAATAAGTCTCATATATAACGATGTGCTGATCATTCCTTTCATAAGAATGTCTGCTTCTCTGTCCCGAACCATCAGAATTGCTTTTTTACCCGCCTTCCATTCACCTTTCTCATCTATAATATCAAAAACACCCAAGTCAATTTTCTTTTCACCCGCAATCATTTCCATGCTCTTTTTATCACCAATAAGAGTAATGTCAACAACATTTTCTTTTACCGCTCTAAAAGATGCTTCTATTGTATGAGGGTCGTGACCACAGGCAACCGCAACCCTTCTATTCTTTGAACTCTTCACGGTTGCAAGCATTTCATCAAGCGTTTTTATCGGCATAAATTAACCTCCTCACATATTACTCTCATTATATTTTCACTGGAATATAACATACTGAAGTAATGATGTCAAATAAATTTCTCCATTTTTTTCTCTTATTTCTATTTACACTAAAAAAAACCTTGCAAAGCAATCAAAAATATGTTAATATAAGATATGGAGAATAGATATGGGAACAAATGAGAGTGGATTTCCGGAAATAGATGTTCTTCTTGAAGAACTTGTATTGAGAGAAGCATCTGACCTTCATATAAGGGTGGGTGAACCCCCTATCTATAGAATCTTCGGTCAATTAACAAGGTCAGAATTTCCTGTTATTACAGATGAATATGCAAAAAAACTTCTCTATGGCATTATGGGGGAAGAATATAAAAAAAGATTCGAGGAAAAGCTGGAACTCGATTTCGCTTACGGTATATCTGGTGTAGCAAGGTTCAGGGTCAATGTATTCAAACAGAAAGGACATATTGGAGCAGCAATGAGAATTATTCCTCTTCATATAAAGACCATAGATGAATGGGAACTTCCACAAATTCTTAAAAAATTGTCTCTGTTGCCAAGAGGGCTTGTTCTCATAACAGGACCAACGGGAAGTGGTAAATCAACAACCCTTGCAGCAATGATTGAGCATATCAATCAGAATAGGTCAGCACATATAATAACCATTGAAGACCCTGTTGAATTCGTATTTAAGGATAACCTGAGCACCATTGAGCAGAAGGAACTCGGTATAGACACAAAATCATTTACTTCAAGTTTAAAACATGCTGTCCGACAGAGCCCTGATGTAATAATGATAGGAGAGATGCGTGATTATGAAACCATTGCCCTTGCCATCAGAGCTGCTGAGATGGGTCATCTGGTTCTGGGAACACTACACACCGCAGATACTGCACAGACCATTGAAAGAATAATAAATGTCTTCCCTCCAGAAGAACAGGATGAGATAAGGCTTGAACTCTCGAACATTCTTCATGCAGTCATTGCACAAGCACTGATACCTGCTATTGATGGCTCGGGGTTCAACGCAGCATTTGAGGTTTTAACCTGTACACAGGCAGTAAGAAGCCTCATAAAAGAAGGAAAAACACCACAGATATATTCAGCCATTCAATCAGGTGCAAAATATGGAATGCAGAGTCTTGATAGCCAATTAAAGAAATTATACCAGGATGGATTAATCGGCTATGAAGCTGCGCTTTCGAAATGCTCCAACCCTGATGAATTTGAACATTCAATACTAAAATAGGAGAATGGATTGAGCTTAATAGACCTTTTGAAAACATCCTTTGAAAAAAAAGCATCGGACCTCATACTCAAGGTGGGAGCCTCACCAATCTTAAGAATTAATGGTGACTTGAAGAAAACAGACCTTCCACCTCTAACAACAGAAAATATTATGGGATACCTTGTCCAGATAATGTCTAAAGGGCAAATGGAAAGATTCACCAGAGACCACGAAGTAAATTTTCCCTTCTCAATAAAAAACCTCTGTAGATTAAGGATAAGTTGTTTTACACAAAGAAAAAAACCAAGTATTGTCTTTAGATTTATTCCTGAAAAAATCCCTGTGCCTGAAGAAATAGGGATTCCACCTATTGCTACAACACTTGTTTCAAGGCAGAGAGGTTTAATACTCGTCACAGGTCCATCAGGATGTGGTAAATCAACAACCGTTGCCTCAATGATAGAATGGAGAAACAGGACAGAGGAATGCCATATAATGATAGTGGAAGACCCGATTGAATTTGTATTTAAGGATAAAAAAGCAATGATAAACCAGAGGGAGGTCCTGCGTGATACAAAATCCTTTTCAAACGCCTTGAAATATATTCTCAGACAGGACCCGGACGTTATAGTTATAGGAGAAATGATAGATTTTGTAACGACATATCAGGCACTGACTGCAGCAGAAACGGGCCATTTAGTCTTAAGTACAATGCATACAAATGATGTTCCACAAACCATCGACAGAATCATCGGTATGTTCCCTGCTCACCAACAACAACAAGCACGTGTTCATATCTCGAATAACCTCATCGCAGTTATCTCACAATTGCTTGCAAAGAAAAAAGATGGCTCAGGTAGGGTGCCCGTAACAGAGATTATGATCACAAATCCTGCAATAAGGAATCTTATCCGGGTGGAAAAAACTTCTCAAATTCCCTCCAAAATACAGACGAGTCAAAAACACGGGATGATAACATTTGATGCATCTTTGACTCAACTTGTAAGTCAAAATATCATTTCAAAAGAAGAGGCAGGTTTATTATCCCGTAAAACAGAAGAATTTGAAGAATCAGCACCATCTCCCCAAAATTCTCAATAAACTATATTCTATTTTGGCATAGGTAGCCGCAGGCTTCAGCTTATAACTTTCTAACATAAATATTATAATCTCGTTTACTGTTTTACGGTTACGATGCCCGTTTCGTCTTACGGTTACGTCTTTCGTCTCTTAAAATCAGTCCATGCACTTCCAATAAACTTCTAAATCACGAAAACTCCTAATTACTTGCATGTCTATTACCGACTAACGCTCTATGATACGGGCTTCGTTACCCTAACCGTTACCGACACCATAACGGTGTTCACCCACCCTCTTCTCTGATGCTCTGTTACATTTACTGCCAGTGTCACTTTGTCCTTTGACTTTTATTATCTTACATCCTACATCGTACATCATACATCCCAAAATT
>SOKM01000051.1 GCA_004375785.1 Candidatus Cloacimonadota bacterium
AGAACAATTCGAGTTGTTTCTTCTCTTCCTCCTTACTTCTTAAAATAGTTACATCACCATAGATTCCATCATATCCAGGTTTTACTTTAACCTTGCCTTCTCTTACCTGTAATATAGAATCTGCAATTTTATTATCCGTTACCTTTTTTATCGCATCATACGGAACATCAAGGAGTATATCCAATTCTGTCCCAAGGCGTGTAATAAGTTCACTGTATTTCCCTTCAACTACTTTTGTTCCTTTTCCATGCTCAACTGCCCTTGCAATTATCTCCAGAAGGGGAACGAGTTTTCTGAAGGGCACTCTATTTTCCGCTTTATAGCCAAAACCTCTGTCAGAGAGTTCCATAACCCTGTGAAGGACTCCTATTGTTAACCCTCTTCCACAATGGGGGCAGATATTTCCTTTACTCTTTGCCTCATCAGGATGCATGCTTATGTTGCACTTCCTGTGCCCGTCAAAGTGGTATTTACCTTCTTCTGGAAAGAACTCAATCGTAAAAAGGAACTTTTCTCTATCCCCATCCTTTATCACCCGCATTATTGTATCATAATCCATCTCGCAGTCAAAACAGTTTGCCTCCCTTCCAATGTTTGCAGGCGAATGTGCATCAGAATTGGAAACAAGGGTTAAATTATCGAGATCGCTCCACATCCAGTTCATCGCAGGGTCACTTGAAAGTCCTGTCTCAAGTGCCAAAATCTTTCGAGAATACTTGCCGAAACATTCCTCTATCGAGTCAAATCCGGAATTGGAACCAAAAAGCGAAAACCAGGGTGTCCATATATGTGCGGGTATAAGATAATTTCTTTCATCTATTTCCATTATTCTTTCAAACATCTTTTCTGAATCAAGAGAGAGAATAGGTCTTCCATCTGCTTCAATCTTACCGTAACGAGAGAAATAATCTGTGACCTTTTCTGCAGTCTCAAGAGAGGGAGTAATAATAATATTATGAATCTTTCTGAGCTTACCGTTTTTTACATAGATATTGCTTACTTCACAGGTGAGTATAAAATATGTATTATTGAGCTTAAAAAGTCCGTTTCCAAGAGGAGAAAGATATTCCTTAAGTTCAACGAACCACACAGGGTGTGTAAAGTCGCCAGTTCCCATAAGTTCTATACCTTTAAGTTCAGCCATCTCACTTATTCCTACTAAGTTCATCTTGCTGCTCGTTGCCCTACTATATTTTGAATGTACATGAAAATCTGCAAAAAATTTCATTTAATCCTTCCTTGCGACTACCACTACTCTCTTAGTTTTTGAACCTGCTCTTCTGAAAGTCAGGTGTTCATAGAAGGAAACTTTTTTAAACCCAACTTTTTTTAATAGTCTCTTCAGAGTCCATCGGGAATATCCCTTTTCAATATGAGTTTCCTCAACCCTCTTGTAATGTCCGTTTTCAGTCACAAAGAGCGTGATTGAAAGTGTTGTAAGCAATTCTTTTTTATCGAATCTGCTTTTCCAGATACTGTAAACACCTTTATTCTCTTTTGTAAATGTCGAGGAACTGTTCATAAGGGATAGTCCATAAATGGTGTTCATATCAAAAACAAAGAGCCCGCTTTTCCGTAAACTATTCAATACGCAGATAAAAGTTTGACGAAGGTCATTCTCTAAAAGGAGGTTATTCAGACTATCAAAAAGCGAAATTACCATGTCTACCTTTTTCTTTACTGTGAAACTTTGAAATCTGCTCAAGATTAAAATCGGATTTAATGCATTAAGTTTTTTCTTTGCAACTTTCAGCATCTCCATAGAGCCATCAATTCCTATCACTTTATAGCCATCTTTAAGCAGGTAAAAAGTGGGGTTTCCTGTTCCACATCCAAGGTCGAGAATTGTCTCTGGTTTCAGACGATTGAGAACACATATATTTTTTATGTATTCTATCCACCCCTTATAGTCAACATCATCCATTAACCGATCATAATAGGGGGCAAGAGCCTTATATATCTTTTTTTTCTTCAAATTCCTTCTTCCTTTCCTCCACACTCTTTAAATAGTTCACAGGGTCAACAGCAACATTATTTAACCTCACCTCATAGTGTAAATGGGCACCTGTACTCCTGCCTGTACTACCTACTTCTCCAATAAAATCTCCTTTTCTTACCCTGTCGCCGACTTCAACATCAAATGTATGCAGATGTCCATATACTGTTTTGTAATTATTTCCGTGGTCAATCTCAACAAGATACCCATATCCTCCTCTTCTACCGACAAAAATAACAACACCATCAGCAGGTGCTTTGATTTTTGTCCCTGTTGGAGCTGGAATATCAATACCTCTATGAAATTCTTCTCTTCCGCTAAAAGGATTGATTCTATAACCAAACCCTGATATTATGAAACCAGGGACAGGTTGTATCTCAGGTGTTCCTTCTATAACAGAGCTTTTATTTTCAAAATAGTCCCAGAGAAATTTCAATTTTTCTTTTGAGGAAGTGAGTTTCTTGGAAAGCAATGCTCCTGCTTCATTAAATGCTAAAAGTATTTCTTGCTTTTCCACGTCCTCAGTAAAAAGGAAATTCTCATCATCTTGTTCGGGGACAGGACCTCCCAAACCTGGAGGTTGAGCAACATTCGGCTCAAGTTTGAATCCCGCCATTATCCTCAGATTTTCGGCAAACTTTTTTATCCTTTCAACCCGTTCATTCAGTGATTTTAGCCTTTCGCGTTGAACTGCCCTTTCTGAAAAAAGTTGGGTTGTGAGACTGTCTATAACCAACTCAAGTTTTGCCGTCTCCTCTTTCATTTCACTATTTTCTCTTGTCAAAATCGAATTCTTTTCGAGTGTTGGAAAAAGTGTAGTTCGGAGTCTGTAATAATTTCTTGTATGGAGCGTTATCAGGGTAGAAGGGATTGCTATTACCATTATTAATAATAAAGTTAAAAGTTTCAGGGCTTTTACGGTAAATAGAATACTCCTTCCACCTGTCTTGTCATAAGGAATGATAATCAGATGATACGATTTATACAATTTTTTCTTCATTATACCTCCAGAGTTTTCTTTTTATTTTCAGGTCAGTCATATCAACTTATAATACATTTTTATTCCTGTGTCAAGAAAAATTAGCCACATGTCAAGGCAAAATAGAAATGTCCTATTCTTAGCAAAATGAAAATGTCCTATTTT
>SOKM01000264.1 GCA_004375785.1 Candidatus Cloacimonadota bacterium
GAGATATATGAACCAGTGCTTTTGGAACTTGAGAAATTGGGAATAAAGTTTGAGGAGACTATAGAAGAGATAGAAGATAGTGAATAGTGAGAGGTTGCTCCTACAAATGATTTAAGGTTGTAGGAGCAGGTTCCACCTGCGATAAAGAATAAGGGAGTAAGGATGAAACCGATTATTGGTATTAATATGTGTTATTCTGAATATGATGGATATGAACCCGGTGATCTTAAATTCCGGGATGCTTACAAGGTTTACACATCTTATGCTGATGTTGTCCAGAGGAGCGGTGGAATAGCTTTACTTATTCCACCTTTTCCTGAATTGAATTTTCTCGATGATTATATTGAGATTGCGCAGGGTTTTATCTTTACAGGAGGCGATGACTATCCTCCAGAACTTTATAATGAGGACAAACATTCAGAGACAAAACTTATCCATAAGAGAAGAGCAGATGCTGATATCTATCTTGTAAAAAACGTTCTACAAACTGATAAACCAGTCCTCGCAATCTGCGGAGGAATTCAGCTTGTAAGCATTGCACTTGGTGGAAAACTTATTCAGCACCTGAAGGATTTAGAAACGCATAATAAAATAAGTAGAACTGTTGATAACACACACAAGGTTAATATTTTAAAGAGTTCCCTTCTATACGAAATTTTCAATAAAGATGAGATTTTGGTCAATTCTGCACATCATCAGGCGGTTTCTCCTGATGCTATTGGTGATGGATTAAGGATAACTGCCACAGCACCTGATGGTGTTATAGAGGCACTTGAACTTAAAAAAAATCCTAAAGGAAGATATTTCCTTGCCCTTCAATGGCACCCTGAAAGGGTAAGTGATGGTAGACACAGGAAATTAGTCTTCGATGCATTCATTGCGGCTGCGAAGATGGCTTCTTCTTAATTTCTTTGTCATACCAATTATAAGAACTAAGATTGCTACTACAAGAAACAGCAGGTTTGGTTTAAGTATAAATGTTAAAGTAAACCGTCTCTTAAGCCATTTGTGCCACTCAAGTTCAAAGACTACAAGGTCAACCCCTGTAGCAATCAGAAAGCCTTTTTTAAAATCCCTTTCCTCTTTTGTTTCTTGAAGTATCTGATTAACGATGTAAGGCCCAAATTCAGAAATAAGATATTCAATAGTTGAAGCACTCTCTATATATGCAAGATTTGCTCTGGCTCCAGAGGAAGGAAAGGATTTCTCTAAATCCTCAAGCGGGATTATTCTCTTAAGCATAACCGCAGTGGACAGCTTTATCTCATCTATAAAATTTGGTTCTTTTGAAAGAGATATTGCAGCTCCTTCATCGAACCATCTTGGAATGAAAACCTCTGCTTTTCTATGAATGAGGATATGGGCTATCTCATGTCCAACAATAAATTTTAATCTTGCTGGGTTAATGAAAGAGATAGGGAATTTAAATATTATGAGACTTCTATCTGGTATGGCAAAACCAATACCCCATTCTGGTAAGCAATCAGTGTATTTTTCAATAAATTCATCTTTCTCCAGAATAGAAATTGTTATTTTTTTAACAGTTTTTAAGTGTAGATTTCTGGATATTCTTTCAATCTCGTGGACAGAGTAAATACTTACATCTTCAGCAACATTCTTCCTGGTTGAAGGGTAGTAGATATCAAAATATCTGTTTGAGATGAGATTAACATCTCCCTGTTTATTTACCAAAAAAAAGAGTAAGAAAAGCAAGGATTTCATTGATATGGCATTAGAACCTTTGTGTCTTTGTGACTTAGTGGCAAAATTTTCTTGGCTTTTCAGAAATGGAACGAGACGCTATCACAAATTCTGACATTATGTTTCTCAAACCACCCCTGATTTACCTCAAGTGCGTAGATAGCAGGAAACCTTGACCTATACTCACTTACAGTCATTGGTTTCATATCCTGAATATCCACAATTATTTTTTTGCTGTTAATGAATGCAATAGAGAGTGGTATCTTGGTATTCTTCATCCAGAATGAAAGCAATCTTTCACCCTCAAAGATAAAAAACATTCCTCTATTCTCATCAAGTTTTTCCCTGAACATCAAGCCAATTTCTCTTTCCTTCTGTGTGTCGCTTATTTCGACGAAGAGTGTTTCGTTATTGATGATAATAAAAGGAGAAAAAACTCGGGCAGGAATCTCTTTTTGTGGAAACTCTTGTTCTTTTTTACAGAGAGAGTTAACAGTTAAAATAAAAAGGAGAAAAAAGAATGGAATTCTTTTCACATTTGTGAAACAACCCTTACCGTTCCGCAGAAATTCTTCCCTGCTCCTACTTATTTTTCCTCTTCGTTGAAGATAAGTGCTTGAAATATAAAAACTTCAGTTTCAGGGTCTTTATAGGCATTAGAAGGCAGACCAGCCTTATGGCAGGTCTCTTCAAGAAAGGTCATTCTATCCCATCCATATTCAGTGGCAACCTGAGGTAGTAAAAGGCCCGAATAGAATCCTTTTTTTATCAAAATACCATCCCTTCCAACCGTTATAACTTCAGGATTATCTATCTTCTCAAGAGGTGTAAGGGCAGATATTTCAATACTTAATTGGGACACCTCGTCTGGAGATACTGGAGGAAACCTTGGGTCCTTCAGTGCTGCTGAGATAGCCATCTCGCTTACTGACTGAAAGAGTGGTTTGATTGCCTGAATATATCCTATGCATCCTCTTAACTTACCATCTTTTGTCAAAGTAACAAATACGCCTTTAGGTTCTTTCAGCCTTTCTGTTACTGGTTTGAATTCAGGGATTGGTTTACCATTAACGGCTAATTCAACACTCTTTCTTGCAATATCGAGAAGAAAAACCTTTTCCTCTTTTGTGAGTATTTCTTCATCCTTCTTTTCTTTTTTTGCACTTTTGTTTTCCTTAGCATCTTCTTTTGTAATTATGAAACTTGAATATCCAACTATATAGTCATTTTTGTTTCCAGTAACATCTCCTGATGTTGTATGTTCAATAAGAATACAATCATTTCCACCCAATGCTTTCGCAGCAAGAAGGATAGTATATACAGGTCCTGCTCCGCAGCCAACATTTTCCCTCGATGTATAAAGTTCCTTGAAACCGTCAATATCAAATTTCCCTACAGTTTTCAAAACAAGAGAGTCACTTGAGTAGCATTCATCGTAAGAATAACCGTGATATAGGTCTGTGCTTGCAACAAGAAGGATATTTTTATCTCTACAGACCTTAACGATAGCATTTGCAAGTATTTCACATAGTGCAGGACTCTGGTCGCCGATAACTATTGGAACAATCTTGAAATTATCAAGAATAGTCTGTAGAAATGGAACCTGAACCTCGAGGGAGTGCTCATTGGTATGTGCCTGTGGATAATAGTCTATTGTTTTATCTTCATCGATAAGTTTATTCACTATATCTTTATCAATCGGGACAATCCCGAGAGGGGTTCTCCATCCACCTGTTTTATAAACAGAGGAGGCTTTGAATAATGCATGGTGACTCGGTCCAACAAGTATGATAGTGTCAAAATGTTTCCCTTCAAGTTGTTTATAACCCTTCGCAGCAGTTCCACCGCTGTATGGATAACCAGCATGGGGGGAAATAATTCCGATAATTCTGCCTTTTATATCTTTTTTCTCAGCTTGAGAAAAAAGTTCCTTTAGCATAATTTGTAATTTACTTGTTTCACCAGGGTAAAATGTACCTGCAACTGCTGGCAGTCTAATATCTTTGCCCATAATTTTCTCCTTTTTTATCTTCTTATCTGTTTCACACCCCGTAGGATAAATTAATAAAATTGTTGATAAGAGAATAAAAAAAATCTTCAATTGTTACTCCACTTTTGATAGTAATACTTTCTTAAAACTATCGACAACTTTAGGGTCAAATTTCTTACCCTTTTCTTTTTCAAGGAATTTTATGACATCAGGAATTTTTTTCCCTGTTCTTACAAGTTCATCAAAACTGTTTACAACGGCAAATATTCTTGAGGGTAGTGGAATCTTCTCGTCCTTTTTAGAGAAGTCTTCAATGGAATATTTTATTATGCCAAGTGCTTTTTTTAAGAATTTAACATGACCAATAATTTTGAATGTTTTCTTAAGAATAGATTGATAGTCAGAAGTTTTTTCTGGTAGGACAACCTTTCCAATGTCATGTATTAATGCCGCATATTTTATATTTCTAACATCTTCTTTATCAATACCCATTTCTTTTGAGAGTGATTCTGCAAGTTCTGAAACCCTTTCAGAATGTTCTTTCAAAGAAGGGTCTTTAATTCCTTCTATCATAAGTAATGAAAGTATCACCTCGAGTGAGCTTCGTTTTAAGTTATCAAAAAGGGAAGCATTTTCGAGAGCGATGGAGGCTGTCGAAGAAAGTGTATTGAGAAGCTGGAGAGAATCTTTTTCTATTTCACCTGAACTGAGAAGACAGATTGCACCTATATTTTTCCCGCCGGATGAAAGTGAAGAGCAAACAATAGGCCCCACTTCTGTTTTACCAACCTTGGTTTTTTTTACCTGCTCAATCGATTTTTTGGTAACTGCAACATCAAAAGGAGTAACCTTCGTGCTTATTTTTGTTCCGGGAGGAAGGGGAGTCTCCCCGGCACAACCTTTAACTATGAGGTTTGTTTTATCCTCGTCAAGAAATAGAATAGAGCTACCTGAGATTTGAAAAAGATCGACTGTTGCTTCAGGAATCAGTTTTAAAAGTTTTTCAATATTCACCTCAGCATTTATCTTGTTTGAAATCTTATTCAGTTTTGAAAGTTGTTCAATCCTGTTTTCAAGTGCTTTATCTGCTAACGCCCTTTTTTCTTCAAGCATTGTGTTTGCTTCTGCAAGTTTTTCGTTTACCTCGGAGAGGTCATTTATAAGGATTTCCCTCTCACTTAGTAACATTCTTCGTTCCAACGCATTTTTTACAATGGTTTTTACCTGGCTTGTCTCAAAAGGTTTATTTATATAGTCGTATGCGCCTTCACGGAGAGAAGTAACTGCAGTGTCAAGGGATGCATAACCTGTCATCATTACAACCTGTATGTTCCTATCGAATTCTTTTATTTCTTTCAAAACCTCTGTTCCATCCTTTTTGGGTAATCTTATATCGAGCAGCACAAGATCTGGTATAGTTTCAGCTAGCGATTCCAAAGCCTCTTCTCCAGTTAGTTTAACCACCACATCGAATTCAGGGTTATCCTCTTTTAAGACCTTAGCAAGGAAGGTTGCAAGGGTTTCCTCATCGTCTACAATCATTATTTTTGCATTCTCCATATTGTTTCTCCTTGTGAAATTCAGGGGTTGATGGGCAAAGCTATCTTCACTGTTGTGCCTTTCTCCTGCTTACCTAAGATTGTGATATATCCTTTATGTTCTGAAATTATGCGGTGGGTGATTGAAAGTCCCAGGCCGGTTCCACCTTGTTTTGTAGTAAAGAACGGATTAAATATCCTTTCTCTATTATCTTTTGATATTCCAATACCGGTGTCAGAAATTTTGATTTCGATTTTTTTTTCTTTACTGAAGAAGTTGGTTGATATTATTATCTTCCCATTATCTGTTGTTGCATGAATCGCATTCAAGATTATGTTATCAAACACTTCTCTTATCTGGTCACTGTCCAGTGTGATGGAAGGGAGCATTTTATTGAATTTTTTCACTATTTTTAGATTTTTTTCTTCAATTTCACTTCTTAAGAAAGCAAGTGATATATCTATAATCTCGTGTATATTAACATTCTCCAATTTAATTGGCGGTCTATTCGCATATAAGGTCATATCTGTGACAATCCTGTTGAGCCTGTTGATTTCTTTTATTATCATTTTAACAAAACCACTCTTCTTTTTGTCGAGTGACCTTCCAAGATATTCTACACCTGTTTTGATGCCTGCAAGGGGATTTCTGATTTCGTGTGCCATTCCAGCAGCCATCTCCCCGAGTGCGACAAGCCTGTCCTTCCGCCTTAATCTTTCCTCCATTTGTTTTATCTCTGTTAAATCTCTCATTACTCCTATAGCTCCAATAACTCTACCTGATTCATCCCATAGCGGAGAGGTGCTGAAACCAATTGGAATTTTCTTCCCATCTTTCTCAACTATGTTTGTTTCAACCCTTGTTAATGGTTTGTTCTCCTTTATTGTCTTTAATAGTGGATTTGCTGTAGCATGTTTGTAGTCAAAAAGTTCCTTTATAGTAATCTTCTTCGCATCTTCTTCTGAGAAACCAAGAATCTCCTGCGCTTTTTTATTTATCAGGGTAATATTACCTTGTTTGTCTATGGTTATTATACCACTGGGAAACCCTTTGATAACGCTATTGATAAATTGATTTAGATTTTCTATTTTTTTTGAATATCTATCTAACTCTCTGGAGAAACTTGCATCGCATTTCATTCTTTTTTTTATTTCCTTCATTTGTTTAGATGATTTAATAGTTTTTCGCTTCATATTAGTGAGGGATTAAATCGAGAGATAGTTGACGAAAGTTGGTTCGCTATTGCTATAAGAAGTGATATTTGATCTTTCCTTAATGTGGACAGGGAACGGTAAAGAAGAACAAGACATCCGATCACCTCATCTTCGGAAAAAAAGGGGAAGATGTGGAGAGCTCGAATATCTTTTTTATATAGTTCTCTGAATAAGGTTTCTTTTTTTTGCTTTATATTATCTGCAATAAAAGGGCTTCCTTTCCTGATGTTGTTAATTATTGTTTGTTTACTTTGCCCTGACATTCTTGAAAAAATATTTTTAAGTTTTTGAGTAGCATTAAATGAAGCAATGAGTTCAATCCCTTTCTTATTATTAAATCTTAAAATGAGAGTTGTATAATCAGCCAGGTTCAGAGCAAGGTGTTTTAGGACATTTACATAATTTGCTTTTCTCTGTTGAGTACCTTGCAAAATTTGGCTGGTTTCATAAAGGATAGAAAGGTATTGAAGTTTTTTAAGAAGGTCTTCATGAAATCCTATCTTTTTTATCGTTATGGCGACATTGTTTGCAAGCATCTCGACAAACTTTAAATCAGTTTCATCAAATTCACCTTTTTTGCAGCTGTCAATTGTTATTACTCCAATCGGTTCATCTTTCATTTTGATTGGCACAACCAACTCAGATTTTGTATCAGAAAAGATTCGTAAAGCTTTTTTCTCTTTCCGTATATCCATTATGTTTCTTGATTTACCTGTTCTGAAGACCTTTGAAGTAATCCCTCCCTCCTTTTTTGCAATTCTTTCAGCAATCTTTTCCTTTGCCGTCTTTATTTCAGATTCTGGATTGATTGAACTGAAGAGTTTCACAAGTGCAAGTTTTTTTTTCTCTTTATCAAGAAGAAAAATCCCACCCCTTTCATAACCGAGCTCTTCACTTAAACCGAGCGAGAGTCTATCAAGTATCTTAGGAATTGTATTAAGTGGAATGATGGATTCTATAATTTTGTGTATCTTTTCTCGCATAACTGCTGTTCTTTTTATCTGCCTCGATATTTCTTCGCTTTTTGTTATATCTTCCACCACAATTACTACCCCATTTCCGTCCCCCCCCATTTTTAAAGGATAACCTCTCAAATTCAAGATAAGTTTTGTACCATCTGATCTCAAACGTACAATATTTGTCCTTTTTTCATACCTACCTTTATCCACTATGCTTACAAATGCTTCTAATAATCCTTGTTCTTTTAAGTCGGGAAATAACTCAAATGCATTTTTCCCTATAATTTCTGCTCTTTTCCATAGGAAATTTTTCTCCATAAAATCGTTCTATTTTATGATGTTTCCCTGTGGATTGAGAACAACGATTCCCTCACCTATAGAATTGAGTATATTTTTGTTGAATTCTTCAAGATATTCTAATTTTTCTTTCCTTAGTCTTTCAAGGGAAAGATTTTTTCCCATGAAGAAGAAACGTCCGTTATCAAGTTTAATGCCCGATAACTCCAGTGATACAATTTCGCTGTTCTTTTTTAACAGATTCACTATGAAAGGTTGACAGAAACCTGTTTCTCTTAATAATCTTATATTATCAATGCAGTTTTCGAGGGAATCGGGAGTCAAGAGTTCAATAAAACTCATTTCCAGAATTTCGCTTTCATTAAAACCAAGCAGGTTTGTAGTGAGACGATTCAGGTAACTAAAGTTATAATTGTCTTTGATTATAATAGTGATATTGCTGAAATCTCTAAAAATCTCCTCAAGATTTTCTTGATATTCCAACGATTCTTTCATTTCTTTAAATTTAACCTTTTTAAGACGTAATGTCAAGAAAAAAAGTTCTTGACATTATAATTGGTAGAATATAAGATAGAAAGGAAGAGAGAAAACCGGAGACAGAGGAGAGCAAACAGAATAAAAAAATTAGCGAAAAAACGCTTAAAAAAAGGGTATATATGCCGTTTCAAATAGTTAAGGTATTATTTTGGAGTGCAAAATCGGTGATTTTGCTTGCAATAACGTCGTTATTGCACTCCAGATTTAAAGAATCTTATTATGAAATTACATCTTATTGTATTAAAATAAGATATTTTCAATTTGAAGCGGCACTAGATAAATCTTTGTTGGAAAAAGAAAAAAGAATATGAGTTTTAGAATTGCTTTAGCCCAGATAAATCCGACTGTTGGAGATTTCAAAGGCAACAGGCAGAAGATTTTAATGTCAATCAGGCGGGCAAAGGGAGAGAAAGCAAAACTTGTAATTTTTCCAGAACTTGTAATTACTGGCTACCCCCCAAAGGACCTTCTGCATAAAAAAGAGTTTCTTGAAAACAACAGAGAAGTACTTGAAGATATTATTGGTGAGACTGAAGGGATAGGAGCTGTTATCGGTTTTGTCGATTTTTACAGGGAAGAGGTTACAGAGAATGTTTACGATGTTTCATCACCATTTTCCCAGAGGAGACTGGTACTTCACAACTCTGCCTGCCTTATTCAGAATTGTAAGATACTTGGAAAGGTTTATAAGGTTAACCTCCCGAATTATGATGTTTTCGATGAGAAGAGATATTTCTCTCCGGGCAAAGAAAGTCCTCTCTTTGAAATAGAGGGTGAGAAAATAGGTATTAATATATGTGAAGATATCTGGGTTGACAGAGGACCTTCAGAAGAGCAGGTAAGAAAAGGGGCTACCATAATCATAAATATATCTGCATCTCCATTTTATGCTGGAAAAAGAGAAATAAGAAGGAATGTTATAAGTCATAAGGCTAAGGAGAATAAGGTTCCGATAATCTATCTTAATATGGTGGGTGGACAGGATGACTTGATATTTGATGGTTCAAGTTATGTTTTCAATAAGGAAGGGAAACTGATTGCCAAAGGTAAATCATTTGAGGAAGACTTCGTAGTAATTGATGCACTTGATGGGGAAGAGGTGGTTTACGAAGAAAATACAATCGAGAATATCTTTGAGGCATTGGTTCTTGGAACAAAAGATTATGTGAAAAAAAACGGTTTCTGCAAAGCAGTTATTGGTTTAAGTGGCGGTATTGATTCGGCACTTACGACGGTAATTGCATGTGAAGCACTGGGGAGTAAGAATGTCCTTACCCTTCTTCTGCCGGGGCCCTATTCTTCTAAAGGTAGTGTAGACGACGCAAAGAGGTTATCTCGAAATTTAGGAATAGATTTCAGGTTAATAGACATAAACAAGATTTATGAAGCGTATCTTAAGAGTTTAAAAGAGCATTTCAAGGGATTAACAGAAGATGTAACAGAGGAAAATATACAGGCAAGGATAAGGGGTAATATTCTTATGGCGTTCGCAAACAAATTTAATTCTCTGGTTTTTAGTACAGGTAATAAATCCGAGCTTGCTGTCGGATATACAACGCTCTACGGTGATATGGCTGGCGGGCTTGCGGTAATATCTGATGTTCCCAAAACACTCGTTTACAGACTTGCTGATTATTACAATAAGATGAAGGCAGGTAAAATTATCCCTGATGAAATCCTTTCAAAACTACCTTCAGCAGAATTAAAGGAGAATCAGAAAGATTCTGATGACCTTCCTTTATACGAAATACTTGATGATATCCTTGATCTATATATGGAGGAGGGCCTTGGTTCTGAAGAAATTATTAAAAAGGGATTTGATAGGACGGTTGTATTGGATATCTTGAAAAAGATAAACAGAAATGAATATAAGAGAGAACAGATACCGGTTGGACTGAAGATCACACCAAAATCATTTGGTTTCGGAAGGAGAATGCCTATCACGAACAAGTTTGAAAAATGACCGCAGAGAGCATTGAGCATAGTGCGAAGAGTGTAGGGTAGAAATTTTTAGAAAGACAATATGAGATGTATGGTGTAAGATGTTGGTAGCAGCAGGTCATTCGTTTCACTCGAAAGAGGGTGTCATTCTGAATCCCGACTTCAGTCGGGGTGAAGAATCTCGGTTTCGGATTCTTCCATAGTCAATAAGTGCTGCTTACTCAGAATGACAAAGAAGTAGCGTTGGGGCTTACCCCGTGAAATAGGAGTTAGAATAGAGGTTTTTGTTATTACACAGGGCTTGTCTCCAACAAAGTATGGGATTGCAATGACGAATGACAAATAACTAATAACGAAGGAGTGGGTGTATGAAAAAGGATGTGCTTGTCGTAATGGGCAGTAAGTCTGATAAAACTGTTATGTCTGCTGCAGAAAAAGTGTTGAAGAAGTTTGGTGTGCCTTATGATATTATTATCTCATCTGCCCACAGAAACCCTGAGAAAACAAGAAAAATCGCAAGAGAAACAATAAAAAAAGGATATAAGGTTATTATTGCTGGTGCGGGTTATGCAGCCCATCTTGCGGGTGTTATTGCGAGTGGAACGACCCTTCCTGTTATAGGAGTACCTCTTGCATCCTCGCCTCTTGGTGGACTCGATGCACTATACTCGACCATACAGATGCCGTCAGGTGTTCCGGTCGCCTGTATGGGCATTGGAGAAAGTGGAGCAAAGAATGCAGCAATTTTTGCAGTAGAAATTCTTGCACTTGAAAACAAAAAATACAGGAAGAAGATTGAGGATATGCGAAAGGAGTGGAACATGTAGCGCCGAGGCTTGTCCTCGGCAAGTCGAAGGAAAATTAAGTTCGTTCAATTTGTTTGATTTGTTTTATTGGTTAAAGAAGTATAACAGAAAGAAAATCATTGCAAGATGAAACAATTTAACTTAAAGTCAACCTTTAAACCAGCGGGGGACCAACCAAAAGCTATAAAAGAACTCGTAGATGGGATTAAAAAAGGGGAAAAATTCCAGACCCTGCTTGGCGTTACAGGTTCTGGAAAGACATATTCCATTGCTAATGTTATCGAGCAGGTTAATAAGCCTGTTCTTGTTATTTCGCACAATAAAACACTTGCTGCAC
>SOKM01000005.1 GCA_004375785.1 Candidatus Cloacimonadota bacterium
TGAATTTCAATAATAAAGGAGGAATTCTGTTATGTCCTGGATAACAACTATTGATGAGAATGAATCTTCAGGGGAACTAAAAGAAATTTACGAAGAACTTAAAAAAAAACGGGGTAAGGTTTCAAATATTATGAAGGTTCAGAGTTTGAATCCATCTGCAATGAAAGAGCATATGAACCTTTACGTTACCCTGATGTTTCAAAAATCCGGTTTAAACCGTGAAGAACGTGAAATGATTGCGGTCGTTGTTTCGAAAACAAATGAATGTGAATATTGTATAAACCATCATTCAGAAGCACTGAATCATTACTGGAAGGATAGCGAAAAAATACGAAAATTGACACAAAAACCGGATTCCCTTGAACTACCAGAGAAGACACATAGGATGCTTGAATATGCTGTTAAATTAACGAATAATCCAAAAGGTATAAATGAAGCTGATATAGCTGTTTTGCGAGAATCAGGTTTTTCAGACGAAGATATCCTGAACATAAATTTGGTAGTCAGTTATTTTAACTTTGTAAATCGGATTGCACTTGGTCTTGGAGTAAAATTTACTCCAGAAGAAATGCGTGGATATAAAGCTTGAAGGCAGGCCTCTTTTTAGAGGGGAATACACCATTAATGATTTACTCGTTGTAATGAGATTTTTGTTTCTATGCCATTGATATTCAAAATCTTATTTATCTCTCCCGGCTCTTCACCATCAGCGATCTCAGGTGCTAAGGTCTCTTTCTTTATATATTCAAGATTTTCACAGATTACATCTTTCAATTTTGGGGTTGTTTTATAATTGATTTTTATTCTGTCGACTAAATTAAAATCCGCCTCTTTACGAAGATTCTGAATTTTGTGAATAAGCTCCCGCACAAATCCTTCATTTTGCAATTCTTGAGTTAAGGTGGTATTAATAGCAACACCAAAATCATCATCAGAAACCACACACCAACCAGTCTTCTCGACTTTTTTAACCTCAACATCATCTTCAGTAATTTCAATGACCTCATTGTCCAAATGAGCTTTCAGTGATTTAAGTTGAACAAATTTTTGAATTTCTTCTGGTGGGAGGGATTTGAGCCAGTCCACGACTTTGTTTACCTTCTTCCCAAATTTTGGTCCAAGTTGCTCAAATCTGGGGGATAGACTGTGTGTAAACACTTCGCCAAGGTTACCTGACATGGAGATGGTCAGTTTCTTAATATTTAATTCCTCCAAAATTATTGCCTTATCATCTTCAGATAATTCAGTGCTTTCCTCTGGAATCTTAATAATAAGCTCTCCAAGAGGCTGGCGAATTTTTATATTAATTTTGTTCCTTGCTGCCCGACCAAGGGAAACAATAGTCCTTGTTAATTCTGTTTCTGCTTCTAATTTTTCATCCATCACAGTTGTATCCACTTCAGGAAAATCACAGAGATGAATGCTTTCCGGTGCATTTTTGTCGAGACAGACAACAAGGTTTTGGTAAATCTCTTCGGTAAAAAATGGCATAATTGGAGAGATTACTTTAATGAGTTTGACCAAACATTCATAAAGTACTAAATATGCGATTAGCTTATCAGTATCGTTTTCTGATTTCCAGAATCTTCTGCGGTTAAGCCGCACATACCAATTCGAAAGGTCTTCAAAAAATTTCTCGGTTTCCTTTACAACAGATATAACGTCATAATTTTCATAAAATTTATCACAATTTAGGAGCAAGGTATTAATTCGGGAAAGAATCCACCTGTCAAGTTTTGTAAGATTGGTTTTATCAATTGTTTTACCTGAAGGATTGAATTTGTCAATATTGGCATAGGTGACAAAGAATGAATAGACGTTCCATAAGGTTAACAAAACCCTTTTAATCTCTGTTGCTGGTCCATATCCAAAATTTAAGTTCTGAACGGGTTTATGTTTGGCAAACATCCAGCGCATCACATCTGCACCCATCTTCTCAGCTGCATCATCAAACCATATTGCATTGCCCTTGCTTTTATGCATTTCTTCGCCCTCTTCGTCTTTCACCAGGGCATGACCTAATAGAACCTTAAAGGGGGGCTGTTTTTCCAGAACAGTACTCATGGTCAATATTGCATAAAACCAATTTCTGAATTGACCAGGAAAACATTCGGTAATGAAATCAGGAGGGAACCACTTCTGCCAATAGGATTTCTCATACGGATAACCATTGTGTAGGGTATGCATATCTTCCGGGTCTCTAATGGTTGAATATGGAACAATACCTGCATCAAGCCAGGGATTGCCTACATCAGGAATTCGAGTCACCAATTCTCCGCACTTCTCGCATTTAATCTTGAGTTTATCAATCCATGGACGATGCGGTGAATGGTTTTCAAATTCATCCCAGCCTTCCACTGCTTTTTCCTTTAACTCATCTTTTGAACCGATAACCGTAAAATGTCCGCATTTACACTCCCAGATTGGCAGTGCCAATCCCCAGTATCGTTTTTTTGAGATACACCAATCTGCCATATTACGCAGCCAATCAAGTTCCCGACTTAAACCAAACGAAGGTATCCAGCGTTCCACTTTTTTTGCTACTTCCATAATCTCATAGCGAAGTTTTTCCATTGAAATGAACCATTCATCAACTAATCTAAAGACTAATTCACTCTGGCATCGCCAGCAGATCGGATAACGATGGGTATAATCTTCAACATTATATAATAAACCGCGTTTCTTCAGGTCTTCAATTATGGGCTGGGTTACATCCTTAACGTCCTTGCCAGTGAGCCAGTCAAACCCTTTTAGATAAATCCCCAGTTCATCTAATGGGGCAATTGTTTTTAGATCGAATTCCTTTCCAAGGACAAAATCTTCTTTTCCACAACCAGGAGCAATATGAACAAGTCCAGTTCCCTCGCTCTCACTTACTTCTTCCCATGGAATTACCTTATGGACAACCCCTTTTTGAACCGGTAAATAATCAAAAGGACCTCCATAGGTCAGGTCTAAAAGTTCTTTCCCCAGTAACTCTTCTTCTATTTCATATTTTCCTTTTAAGACACTTAAAAGGTTCTTCGCGAGATAATAAATGTCACCATTATTTTTTACTTTTGCATATGTTAAGTCAGGATGAACTCCAACGCCAGTGTTCGAGGTTAAAGTCCATGGTGTTGTTGTCCAGACCAGGAGATATTCATTTTCTCTTCCATTTAACGGGAATCGAACAATTACCGCAGTATGAGTCAGTTCTTTATAGCCTTCGGTTGTAATTTCCATATCACTTATTGCTGTTCCGCACCGTGCACACCAGGGCATCACATCGAAACCTTTATAGATAAACCCTCGCTCAGAGCATTGTTTAAGGAAATGCCATATAGTGTAATTGTTTACTCCACTCATTGTGAAATATGAATGGCTTTTGCTCATCCAGTCTTTGTCATCAGGTGATGTTTTCCACTCTCCCCAGTCCATCCACATCCCGAGCCTGATTGATTGTTCTGTTTGAATCATTGAATATTTATGAACCCTTTCTTTGCATTTCCGGACAAAGCGGTCGATTCCATATTTTTCGATATCCTTTTTAGAATTGAAGCCCAGTTCGCGTTCTACTTCTACTTCAACCCACAGACCCTGGCAATCAAAGCCATTTTGATAACGCTGCTCGAATCCTTTCATTGTCCTATACCGCTGGAAGATATCTTTATATGTTCTACCCCAAGCATGATGCACGCCCATCGGATTATTAGCGGTTATTGGACCATCCTGAAATGACCATCTGGGCTTGCCTTTATTCTTTTCTTTATATTTGGCAAAAATAGCCCTCTCTTCCCAGAATTTAAGAATCTGGTGCTCAATCTGAGGAAAGTTAAGTTGTTTTTTAATTTCTTTAAAAATCATAGTTTCATTACATCGTTTTCAATAGATAATAACAATCTATAGAAAACATGCGTCGCATTATATCAAAAATTTTGACGTTGTCAAGATTTAATTTTTTACGTTTTTTTTCAGTCCTCTTTTTTCTTTTCGAGTTCTTCTCTCAGTTTTTCAAGTTCTTCTCTCAATATCCTCAATTCATCTTTCTCGTAGAATAATTTGAACGGCGGAAGAATCTCCCTGAATCTGTAAAGTTTTTCTTCATCAGGTCGTTTGCCTATCTCAACATCTATCTTTTTCTTCTTTTTCCCTCGTTTCACTGTAATCTGCGCCGTAGCTCCAGGTTTTGTTTCCTTAACAATCTTAACAAAGTCTCTAAAATTCTCTATATTCTTCTTGTTATAATCAAGGATAATATCATCTTTTTTTATTCCGGCTTTTTGAGCTGGACTATTATCAACAATGTCATTCACAACGACCTTTCCTTCCTCTTCTTTTAAAAAGACACCAAGCCATCCTCTTTCTATCTTCCCGTATACTATAATCTCATTAGCAAGCTCGAGCATTCTTTCGCAAGGAATGATAACACCCGGACCTTCTGTATCTGCCGATATTTCCAGTTTCGGGGAAATTTGAATACGAATTTCTTTCTTTATAACGGAACTAATTTCAGGTGCACCGTAAGATAATGATGTCCTGAGAGCAAAAGATACAATGCCAACAAGCTCTCCCTTTGTATTAAATACACCTGCCCCGCTATTTCCTGGAAGAACAGAGTTGCCAAGTTGAAGGTAACTATTATCATCCCTTCTCCCAGAAAAAATGTTTATTGATATTCCGTTCTTTAGACCAAAGGAATTACCGATTACAAATAGGAAATCTCCTGGAATAAGTTTTTTTATATTACAGAGTCTTGCGGGTTTCAGTGATTTTTCCACCTCCATCACGGCAATCCCAGTTTCTGAATCTGACCCGGTAAGTTTAGCGTTGAGTTTTTCTCCTTCATCAGTTTCCACCCAGATATCAGTATCACTGATAAATCGTTTAATCGTTACTATATGTCCCTTGCTGTCTATTACAACGCCTGTCCCGGTAAAATCAGGGTCAGTCTTTGAACCGTAATGTACGGAAACGATTGATGGAGAAATATTACTGTACATTTTCTTTATTTCTTCTTCGAGCCTATTTAACTCAGAAGAATTGAGCAAGTTTGTGGAGAAGAGAAGAACTAAGGTAATTCTTACAATAAACTTCATCTTTTAACCTCCTTTTGGTTTATCCTTTAACCTTTCCCCTTTATCCTTGCAGTTATTTAGTAACTGGTCTCGATGACCTTAACGGAATATCCTTCACCCGGAACCGTATATATCACATTCCCTTTTTCAAACTGTCCATAATCCATAATGTATTTACCTTTACGCTTAAATAGTTCCTCTTGTTTTGTCAGTGCAACCGGTTGTTTCTTTGCATTCATTCTTCTGAAGATACCAAAGGAAGCGGCTGTGATGATAATGAAAATTGTTGTATAGGCAATAACCCAACGAGGTTCTAAAAAATTTCTTATTCGTGGGACAGTTTTTATTCTTTCAAGAATTTGTTCTATCGTATCCTTTTCAGGTTTGAAATTCTTGTAAGTGCCGGCAAGGGATGTAATTTTGTCAAGCGATTCATATAATTTCCTGCAACTATCACACTCCTTAATATGCTCTATTACCTTCTTTTTTCGAGCCTCATTAATATCTCCCTCTTGAAAAACAGTATATAAAGCTCTTACAATTTTGCAATGCATAATATTTACCTCCCATTTAAAGGGTTCCCTCTAACTCACGGGTAAGTCTCAATCTTGCCCTGTTAAGTCTTGATTTTACTGTTCCTTCCTCAATGCTAAGGGTTTTTGAAATTTCCTGATAGGTCATTCCTTCTATGTCTCTTAATGTAAAAACAGCCCTGTATTTTTTGTTAAGTTTCTTTAATGCTTTGAGTATCTTTCTCTTTATTTCTTCGTTCGCGGAGTTATTCAACAGATCAATACCTCCTGTTTTTTCTCTTTTTTCATCCAGCAATTCTTCTCGCCTTCTTTTGTGCAAACGAATATAGTCCCTTGCGAGATTTAAGGTAACTGTATATACCCATCCTTTGAAGTTTTTCATTTTGAAGCACTTTTGCCTGTTTTTATAGACCCTTATGAAAACTTCCTGGAGAAGGTCATTTGAATCCTCATAATGCTGTGTCATTCTATAAAGAAGGTTAAATAGTCTTCCGGAGTATCTTTCAAATAGTATTCTAAATGCATCTTCATCATTGTTCTCTGATATTCCGAAGAGAAGCACCTGATCAGATATATCTTTCATTCTCTCCATCTGTTTTTTTTAACGAATTTCGCCGCCAAAAGTTCCAGGAGGTTTTCAGTTTTTATAATGTAGTCTATCAAAAAACAGGCGAAGCCGGAAGCGTCGCCTGTTTCCGTTTGTGAGTCATCCTGCCTCACCTGTTATTTAGATTCTTCTTTTCTTTTAGTTTTTTCAGAAGTTGTTTTGCTGATTCATCATTCGGTTTTAGTTTTAGGTAATCCACCAGGAGAAACCTTGCCAATGCCGTATCACCGTTTGTCAGGCAGAATCTGAAGAGGTTTCCATAGACATCTCCATCTGCCATTGCTTCCCGTAAATACTTTGTTGTATTAAGGGTATCATTTCTGCTATAATAAAATGACGCAAGCCCGGCATACCCCGCAACCCTGTCATTTTTACTCTGCTTCGCCTTGAGATAATTCATCAATGCTTCATCATCCTTGCCCTGCTCTTCATACATCTGTCCAATCATATAGTAAAGTAACCCGCTCTCAAATTTCTCAAGAACTTCTCTCAGGTTTTTTTCTGCTATATCATACTCTTTTCTCTCTTTATATATCTCAGCAAGGTTATAAGCAAAAGGCATAATATCCTTCACTGCGAACTTTTTCCCAAACTCAAGGACCTCTATTGCCTTCTCGTAATCACCTTTATTCTTCAGGTATACTCCCAGTGAGAAAAATCCTGCAGCATAGTTACTAAGAAGTTTTATGGTATTATCATCCTTATATACATTTTCATTAAATATACTTCTGTAGCTGAATTTATTCAGTAGCAGGTTTTCTGTTTTCTCAGGGTCAACCATTCCCTTTCCCTCTTCTGGAACAATCTTATATGCAAGAGCTTCGAGTTTTAGATGTTTGTTATATCCCTTCATATTTTCCCGTGAGACTGTCACAGCAAAATATATATTAAATTTTCCTTTGTAGTCTTTGAGGTATTTCTCTACAAATTCCTTTCTTGGAGCAAAAAGGTCTTTGGGAGTCAACTTCTTACCTGCATTTGTTGCAATAATGTCTCTAATTGCGAGGTCCTTTACATATAACACTTCGCCATCTGGAATCCTTACAGGTCTCAATTTCTCTATCTCCTTGTCCGTGAAACTTATCGGAACGCCCCACTGTTTGAGTTGTTTAATATACCAGTCTGTATTGAGAAGGCTAAGATTTGCTACAGCGACACCCGTATGTTTTTTTGCATCAAACTTCATGAATTTTTTTACCTCCTGGACAAACCAGAGTGGAAATGTGTCATTATCGCCGTTTGTAAATAATATGCTGCCTTCATCACAGGACATAAGGAGATTCATTCCATAATCATTTGCCACCCAATTACCACGCCTATTCACATGTGAATTAAAATTGCTCAAGAGGGGTATTAAAGGAAAGACGAAGAGCAAAACGGACAAGCATACGGCAAGAATGAATTTCCATTTCTTTAAACTCGCTTCAATAATACTTGTTGCAATCTGCCATAATCCTATACCTATAAAGAAAGTAAAAAATATAAAAGATACACTGAAGAAATAATCCCTCTCTCTAACCTCCCTTGGTTTATGAAATGGGTCTGTGTCAGAGGGGGAAAACCGTAGATTCATATAAAATACAAGTCCAAGACTTGTAAAAAGCAGAACAATTGCAATGAGTGCAAAAGTCTTTCTGTTTCTCTTAAAATGGGACCACAACCCCCAGAAACCCAGCATCGCATAAAGCCATGTTGCAAAAACGGAAAGGAAGCGAGTAGTACTGGAAAATACTCTTGATTCTCGCGGGAAAGCAACAAACTGCCAGGAAAAATATTTTGTATAGACTCTGAACTGCTGCCAGATCGCAACAAATACATTATATCCTGTTTCTGTAGCTGTTTTCCGTGGAAAGAATTTCGTAGGTCCGTACTGTTTTCTTGTGAAGACATCCCAGAGTTTCTCGAACGTTGTTGGAGCCACCTCATTAATCCCGGGACCTAATCTTGCCCGTATCAGCAGATAGAGATATGTTGTAATGGATATAAAAATAAGAGCAAAGGCAATTATGAAAAACTTTGAATCAAGCAGTTCCTTTGGTTTTACAAGTAAGATAAAGACAAATAAAGCAGGGAATACAAGAAGAGGTAGGAGATGTATTCCCATACTTAGAGAAACAATGTAGACAAGGAGTAGAAGCAGGTTTTTGTTATTTTTCTTCCCAATATTTTCCTGCCATATTAACACGACCCATAGGCTGAAGAACATAATAAATGCACTTGTTGAATATACCTCTGCCTCGACAGAGCAGTCCCAGCTTGTAAATAAAAAAGAGGCAAGGAGTGCGGTCGCAGCACCAGAGGAATGTTGTATGAGTTTTTCCCACAAGGATTTTGGTTTTTTAAATCTTTCTATTACTTTTACAAAGACAAGGTAAAGGAAAAGAGCAGCAAGTGCACCACTTAAGGCAGAATAGAAATTCATCCTGTATGCAATCTCACGAGAAATGGGGATTAAGGTGAATATTCTTCCAATCAGGACTTGCAAGGGTGTTCCAGGAGGGTGTGGAACACCGAGGATATAAGAACATGCAATAAACTCACCACAGTCCCAGAAGGAAGCGGTGGGGGCAAGTGTAATAAGGTATACAGAAAGAACAATAATGAATACTACAAGTCCTATAATAATTCTCAACTTTTTTTCTTTTTCCATCTAACTCTCCTTTTCTGGTTTGTTTAGTCTATTTAGTTTATTTAGTTTGTTTAGTTCGTCATTGTGAGTATTTTCCTCATATTTCTTCTGAAGCAATCTCATATTCTACAGCATTAGCGTTTTATTACAGCAAAGCATTTGTTCTACAGCGCAGCGTTAGTTAACAGCACGAAGTGCATTTTCTTCACAGCTGAAAGCGTTTAATTCCGTTGCACTGCAACAATCTTTCCCTCTTCTCTCATCTCTCTTCTGCCTTTAATATCTCATTGCTTTTTCAAGATTTCTTTTGAGGCTCACAGTATCCATTCCTCTAAGAAGTTTTCCTTTTTGGGCAAAGGATATTTCCCTTGTCTCTTCTGAGAGAACAATGACCACTGCATCGGTCTCCTCGGTAATACCAATTGCAGCCCTGTGCCTCGTTCCTACGGTTACATCTAAGGAAGGATTTGGTGAAAGAGGAAGGATACAGCCTGCTCCTATGATAATGTCTCTATCAATAACAACAGCACCATCATGAAGTGGGGAATAAGGTGAGAAAATAGTTACAATAAGATCAGATGAAACCTTTGCTTCTAATGATTTCCCCGTTTCCAAGTATCCTTTTAATCCAACCCTCCTTTTAACTACTATAAGCCCCCCCAACCCCCTTTCACTAAGAGTTTTTGCGCACTTTACAAGTTCATCAATGGTCTCCTCCCTGGTCTCTTTAAGAAAGAACCTTACCAATCGGGTCCTTCCTATATTTGTAAGCGCTCTTCTTATCTCTGGCTGAAAAACAATTACAAATGCGACAATCCAGATTGTCTTCACCCCATCAACAATCCATTTAAGGCCTTGAAACTGCCAAATATTTGCAACGAGAGCAAAAAGAAGAACAAATGCCAGACCAATTATCATCTGAATTGCCCTTGTTCCTTTTATAAATCTTAATATCTGATAAAAGATAAAACTAACTATAACAATATCAATGAAATCTATTAGTGTAAAATTAATTAAGTGCACTATTGTTTTCTCCCCCTGATAGATTCAAACATATCTATAAATTCCTTTGTTGCACTAACATCATGTACCCTTACTATATCAACCCCGCCTTCCAGAGCGATGGCACAGGCAGCAAGGCTTCCTTCAAGCCTCTTTTCGACAGGCAAATTAAGGATGTGTCCTATGAAGGATTTTCTTGATGCACCTACAAGAAGGGGGAAACCGAGTGATTTAAATTCCTTGATCCTGTTGAGTATCTCAAGGTTATCTTCGAGTCTTTTTCCGAAACCTATCCCAGGGTCGACTATTATTCTTTTATCTTCAATCCCTTCACTTATCGCAAATTTGACTCTTTCTTTCAAAAAATTGTAAATCTCCTCTACTACTTGGTTATAGTAAGGGTGCTCCTGCATATTCTTCGGTGTTCCCTGCATGTGCATTATCACTACGCCTGCCTTTTTTTCTCGAACTATTTCAACCATTCTCTCATCAAAGCGTAAACCGCTAATATCATTAACAATCTCCGCTCCACTCTCAAGTGCTTTCTCTGCAACTGCACTCTTGTAAGTATCGATTGAGATGGGAACATCTATCTTTTCTTTTAATTCATCAAGAACAGGAAGAACCCTCGTCAGTTCTTCATCCAGTGAAATGGGTGTGGAACCCGGCCTTGATGATTCTCCACCAATATCTATTATATCTGCCCCCTCTTCGACCATTTCCAGCGCTCTCTTAACTGCCTTCTCTTTCTCAAGGAATTTCCCTCCATCCGAGAACGAATCAGAGGTAACATTTAAGACTCCCATAATGAGAACTTTCTTACCTAACTCTATTTCTCTTGAGGAAGTCTTCAAATACCTTGAACCTTTGCTGCCATTTACCAAAAAGCGAAGTTTATGAGATATTGAATCAAGATTGAAAGGTTGGCCCTCAAGTTTTTCTGCAATTCTCTCTATCTCTTTGAGTGAGCCGAAAAGAATGAGATTGGATTCCTTCTTCTCACCGGTAATAACATCCCTGTGAACCGCTGCATCTGTTCCAACGGAGAGCGCAGCCTGTTTAATGATGTTGCAGGATGCTGGTTTCAGGTGCGAAATCTTTACTACAATAAAGTTACATTTCATAGCAAGGGAGTTAAGGCAACAACTATCTATGCCAATATTGGAGATCTCTCTTCTAACATCTTTTAACGACTTTAACGAAAGCAATCTGATATCGGCAATATTCTGATTTTTATTCATTTTTGTAATTGTACATTAACCACAGAGTTTACAGAGATTCTTTTTATTTTTATCAACAGGGATTTTAAGAGATTTAAAGAGATTTTTATTTTTCATTTTGTATTTTTATTTCATAAGTTCTCTTAAGTTCCCTGTTAATGTTTTTTTATTGCAATAAAGATTCTTTGGTTTTTGGTATTGTAATTTGTTAATTGTTTGTGATTTGTTCATTGTGGTTTGGTAATTGTTTTTTTTGGAGTTATCA
>SOKM01000109.1 GCA_004375785.1 Candidatus Cloacimonadota bacterium
TATCAAGGCGGCACAGGAAAAGGCTATTCACCTTGCTAAAGAACTAGGCCAGAAGATTGGAAAGCCATATACTATTCGTGAGGAACAGTCTGGTTGGTGGCACTGGTATAACAGCTGGTGGGGTTCACGCTGGGGCGGTGGAATGATGCAGAATGTTATTCAAAATGTGCCAGGAGGCTCTTCAGAAACAGAGGGTACGATTGCCCTCGGTCAAATAAATGTAAACGCCAGAGTCACTGTAAGTTTCGAACTGAAGTAAGTACACAAACGAAGAGTTTTTTTGTTTGAAATGACTTAATAACGCAATTATGCAATTCTTTTTTATAAATTCTTGTTAGGGAAGATATTAATATGTTAATTCTAATGTTATGAAGAAGCGGGTTGTTCTCGGAATGAGTGGTGGACTGGATAGTTCAGTTGCAGCCTATCTGTTACAGAAAGATGGATTTAAGGTTATCGGTATTACACTTCGTTTTTCGGATGCATCCAGATGCTGCTCTGAAGAAGACGCATGCGATGCAAGAAAGGTCGCTCAAAAACTTGGGATAGAACACTATACCATTGATGTAACAAAATCTTTCTCTAAAGAAGTGATTGACTACTTCATTCAAGAATACAAGAGAGGAAGGACTCCAAACCCCTGTGCAGTTTGCAACAGGAAGGTTAAATTTAAAACATTACTACAAAAAGCAGAGGAACTTGATGCAATATTCGTTGCAACAGGGCATTATGCAAGAATTCAAAATAAAAACAACCAATATTATTTATTGAAGGGAAAAAACAGTAGAAAGGACCAGTCCTATTTCCTCGCAAAATTAAAAAGAGAATGGTTAGAAAAAATTATTTTTCCTGTTGGTGAATACGATAAGAAAGAGGTATTAAAAACTGCAAAGAGATCAAACCTTCCTTTTTATAAAAAGGAGGAGAGTCAGGAGGTTTGTTTTATTCAAGGAAATGATTACAGAAAGTTCATGATAGAAAAGATACCTGAATTACAGAAACCAGGAAATATCTTGGATACAGAGGGAAGTATTTTAGGGGAGCATAAGGGTATTTTCTTTTACACTATCGGACAGAGAAAGGGAATTCAGGTCAATATAAATAGACCGCTGTATGTCATCTCAATAAATCCTGAAGAGAATACCATAACTGTTGGAGAAGAAAAAAATGTATATAAAAGGAAATTTTTTGCTGAGAATTCAAACTGGTTAATCCCTGCAGAAAAAATTCTCTCAGAGGTTTTTGTAAAGATACGTTCACAACATGAGCCAGTGGAAGCTAAAATAGAGATAAAAAAGGATAGGGTATTTGTTGAATTTAGAAAACCTCAGATGGCAATTACGCCTGGACAACTTTCAGTCTTCTATAAAGATGATATAGTGCTTGGAAGTGGATGGATTGCAAAAGTAAGTTAGTAAGTAAGGGCAAGGATAAAGGATAAGGGGCGGGAGTTATAATTACAGTTCTTCCTCAACAACCTTGAGGTATTTTAATCTCTTCGTCTTTTTTATCACGGACTTTACTTCTTTAAAGGCTTCTCTTGCCTGTTTCAACCACCCCATTTCCTTCTGAGATTTACCCAGTTCGATAAGTGATTCTATTATTAGTTCTTCGTCTTCCCTTTGTTTAGTTGAATAAACAATTTTTTTTATCTTCTCAAGGCATGATTCAGATTTTTCCTTTAAGAACTTTGCACGTTCAAGATAAACTTCAATCCTCAGAGCCGATAAATCCTTCTCAGGCTTTTTAGTAATTTTTTTTGCTTCATTCAGGAATTTTATTGCCTTTCCAATATTTCTTTCTTCTAATTCTATGGTTCCAAGAAGTGTTAAGAAGATTATCTCATACTGCTTATTCCCTGTTTCTTTACTAAGTTGTAATCCTTTCTCTGCATATTCTGCTGCTATTTTATAATTTTTGAGCATAATGAAAACTCCACACAAACCCTGAAGGCATATCTTTTCGCTTAATTTCGCCTGCAGCTGCCTCGCTATTTTAAGTGACCTATTCATATATGGAATCGCTTTCTTTTCCTCCCCTATATAAGCAAACAAAGCGCCATAGTTTGCAGTCCATAAACATTCAGTCCAAATATCCTGAACCTGGTATGCGAGTTCAATTCCCTTTTTGTAATAGCTGAAAGCCTTTTCTATTTTTTTATGCTTTACATAAAGGTTACCTATGTTTCCATAAAGTATCGCTTCACCTCTCCTGTTACCTGTCCTTTTAGCAATCTCTAAGGCCAGTTTATAATATTCCAACGACTCTTTGAAATTATCAAGTTCATAGTAGAGCATACCCATTTTCTCATAAACTATAGACAGGTTTTTTTCATCCTTCATTTTAAGAGCTAAATCGATACACTTCTCAAGATATTTCTTTGTAAGTTCATAGTCTCCAAGCCATAGATAAACTAGACCGATGTTTCCCAATGCTGTGAGTTTAATTTTTCGGCTTTTAATTTTAGCAGAAAAATCTAATAATTCTTCAAATATTGTTAAGGCGTCCTCTAACTTGTTAAAATAAAAAAAAGCAACACCTAACGAACGCAAAAAATGTGCTTTAATGTAAAGAAAGCCAATTTTTCCCGCATTCATAACCCCAAGCTTTGAAACCTTTGAAAGTTCAGGTAAATTCCCTATTAACTCAAGAACATCTACTTTTTTCAAGTTTAATAAAAGTTTTATAAAAGTGGATAATAGTTCAATATCTTTTAATGATTTTATTTGCGAAAAGTTTTTTTCCTTGTCCTTTTTTACAATTTTTCTATAGTAAGCAAAGATATTATCAAAAGGTAGGAAAATCTCTTTCATTTTGCTTGTTTCTTTTTCTTCCCTTTTGAACGATATAAAATAGCAAGAGCAGAAACAGAGAGGATAATTATAACGAGACTCGTTACCTGGGAAAGTGTTAGTATTCCTAAAACCTTTGCAACATCTTCATAATATCTGAAGAAATCTATAATAAAGCGATGGAGCCCATATAGTCCAAAAAAGAGCCATATCAAGAATCCCTGAAACGGTTTTCTTCTTGAAAGAAAAATTAGTATGGTAAAAATAATGAGATTATCAAGAACTGCAAAAAGTTGAGTTGGTATGACGGGCAGTGATTCAGCAGCACCAGGCTTAATCAGATTTTGCTTGAGTTGGTCTGCA
Organism: Candidatus Cloacimonadota bacterium; assembly: GCA_004375785.1. Lineage (GTDB taxonomy): Bacteria > Hydrothermota > E44-bin80 > E44-bin80 > E44-bin80 > E44-bin80. Next base: position 3,156 of record SOKM01000109.1, read on the forward strand.
TAAGCAGGTGGAAATCCCCTTGAGGGAAAAGAAATTCCGTATCTTTCCGAAATTCTTCCATAGCAGCATCCATTTAGAAAACAACCAATTCTCCCAATAGATACGCTGATGGCAAGAGACGGTGCAAGTATGTCCCCAATTTTAGTAAAACTCAATTTTCTTATTCTAAGGAAAAGTAAACCACCAAACAGCCCCCCCACAAAACCACCATAAAATACAAGCCCACCTTCCCATATTTTGAAAATGTCAAAGGGATTCGCACTATATTCCCTGATATGCTCAATGACATACCATAATCGTGCTCCAATCACAAGTGAAACAAGAAACCAGATAGCAAAGTCAAAGATGATATTTGGATCAACACCTTCCTTCTTTGCTCTCCTCGTAGCGATAAAGATAGCCGTGAAGAATGCAATAGCCTGCATCATTCCGTATGTGTGAATTTCAAACGAACCTATATGAAAAAGTGTTCTAAACATTTAATTTACCTATGTCTCTCATCTCTTTTCTCTCCTCTTCTCTCTTTTCTGTCTTCTGCATACTGCATACTACTTACTGCTTACTATTTTCTTCCGTGGACTGACTCTCTTTTCTTATCTCCTCTATTATTATTCTTAATGAGTCACTGAATATTATCAATGTATCTCGGAACTCATCGGGATAGGAATCTCTGTAAACCTCAATTTCTTTAAGTGCCCTTTCTATATCCTTTTTCTTTCTGCTCTTATCTGCTTGAACATAAAGAAGCCTCAATAATACTCTTCGTTCAACCTGTGCTCTAACTCTATCCTTAGATGTTCTAAGATAGTCTTCTTTTGCCTTGATATCAGCAAGGATATCAACTTCGTCACCTTCTTTTTCTTCCATCTGTTTGCACTCTGCTGCAAATTGCACTTCACTCATCTCACCAGTTTTCTCATTTTTTAATCCAGCCACACTACCCGCTCCTCCTTTTTCTTCATCCTCAATTGTTTTTACTCCAGGAGCTTTTGTGACTGCTGACTTAGGAGTTGATTTTTTTAATATCTCCCTTCTCTCTTCAGGTAAGGCAATTGCACCTCGAGCAGCTTCGATTTCCTCTTTTTTCCCTTTCTCGGCAACCTTTTCGGTTAACTTACCGATGGCAACAGGAGATGGTGTTCCTTCATCTCCGTCTTTAGCAATCCACCCTTCTTCAGAAATACTCTTCTCACTTATAAATGGTTTATGAATCAGGTCTCTACTCAGTTCCTCGCCACCTTTCTCCATTATTATTTGCTTTGAAACTATGAAAGTAAGGAGTATCAGAATTAGACCGCCCGCCAGTTCCCATTTAATCCTCGGCACCCTTATGGAAAAAAAACCAATCGATTTTTTCTCCTTGAGTTTTTCCATAAGTCTTTTGGGGAAAGTATCCCAGTAAGAATCAACAGGCAAGGGAATTTTTTCTTTCTTGATTTTGCTATGAAGAACCTTTAAGAATTTTATCTCTTCTGAACATTCTGGACAGGTTCTTAGATGTTCCTCTATTATATTTTTTAATTTACCTTTTAGCTCACCGTCTATATAAGCGCCGAGCAAATTTTTAATTCTTCTATGTTTCATTTTTATGACATTAGATAATTTCCAATACTCTTTTTTAATCTTTCTCTTGCTCTATTCAATCTTGACATTACTGTTCCGGATGGTATTCTAAGAATTTTGGAAATTTTTTCATAGGATAGTTCATCATCCACTCTTAAAAGAAGGACTACTCTCAATTTCTCGGGAAGATGCTGAATCGCTTCTCTTATCTTTATATTTACCTCTTTTGCTATTACCTTTTCCAGAAGTCCATCGTCATGAATTTTTCTATGTACAAGCGCATTTAAATTTTCCGGGTCAATATTAATTTTTCTCTTCTCTTTCTTTATATAATTCAGACATAAACGAACAGCGATTGTATAAAGCCAGTTAAAGAAATTTGCACCTTTTCTGAACCGTTTTATCGCTTTATATGCCCTGATAAAAGCCTCCATTGTAAGCTCATCTGCAGTAAAGTGGTCATTTGTCATTCTGTAGGTCAAGCTATATATTCCCTTTTGATATTTCTTAACAAGTAACTCAAACGCTCTCTCATCTCCATTTTTAACCTTTTCAACAAGTTCGCAATCGTCTAACTTAGTGCCTGCATTATTATCTACCATTATGATAAGAAAAAATTCCCTTTTTTATCCTCTATTTTTTTCTTCTTTTTTTATCTCTTCCTTTGTTTTTATAACCGTATCCACAATTCCATAATTTTTTGCTTCCTCAGCTGACATCCAGAAATTTCTATCAGAATCTTTCTCGATTTTTGAGATAGGCTGTCCCGTATGTTTTGCGAGTATCTCATTCAGTTCTTTTTTCATTTTCATAATTTCCTTTGCGTGGATTTCTATATCAATAGCCTGTCCCTGTATGCCTCCCATTGGCTGATGAATAAGCATTCTTGAATGGGGAAGAGCAAACCTCTTTGATTTTGTCCCCGCTGAAAGAAGTATCGCTGCCATGCTTGCAGCCATTCCCATACAGATAGTAGTTACATCAGGTTTTATATACTGGATTGTGTCATATATGGCAAGTCCTGAAGAGATAATTCCACCACCAGAATTTATATAAACACTAATCTCTCTCTCTTTATCTTCTGCTTCAAGGTAGAGAAGTTGTGCAATAACAAGATTTGCTACCTCATCATCTATTATTGAACCAATGAAAACAATCCTGTCCTTTAACAATCTCGAATAAATGTCGAACGCCCTTTCTGTTCTTCCACTCTGTTCTATTACCATTGGTATTAATGGCATATTTCCCTCCCTTTCATCCTTTAATTAAGAAATTTTTTAGCAAGAATTCATAAGCTCTCTTTCTCTCTGATATCAAAATAATATCTTGCATTTTACCTGTATCTTGCAGATATTTTCTCAGATCTTCTTCATTAACAGAACCTTTAACAGTCTCCTTCTCGATAATTTTATTAAGTAAATTATCAGAGACATCAAATTTTTCTTTCTCTGCAATTTTATCCAGGATAATATCCAATTGTACCCTCTTCTTTATCATTCGTCGTAGTTCCTCTTCATCAGAACTTTCGTTATTTTCCTCTTTTAGCTTTTTAAGGTAATAATCAACCAGTGCCTCTGGTACTTCAAAGTTATTCTGCTCTAAAAGTTTATCAATCAGTTCATCCCGACCAGTACTATTTGCTCTCTCATCATTCTCTTCTGATAGCTGCTTATGGATTGATTCTTTTAATTCCTTCAAGGTATTTAACCCGATTATCTTCGCAAAATCATCATCTATCTTGGGGATAATCTTCTCCTTCACCTCTTTTACTTTAATAGATATTGTGACAAGTTTACCATGAAGTTCTATTACAGGAAATGATTCTGGATAATGAATTTCTCCTTTTATACTATCGCCTACTTTTACATTACAAATGAGAAAAGAGAGTGAACTTTTATCCCTCCGAGCTTTGCAATCTGCTGTCATACCTTGAGCTGCATCTATCTTTTTACCATTATCATCAAGAACAGTATAATCGAATTCAACGTTATCGTCCGCTTTAGAGGGTTTGGAAACAGGTCTCAGGGTTGTATACTTTTTCTGTAAATCAGAAATTACATTTTTTATATCTTTTTCGCTTACCTTACGAGGTTTGTAAGTTGTTTTAATATTGTCAAGTTTAAGTTCAAAATCGGGTATAACCTGAAAACGAGCACGGAAGGCAATCTTCCCTTCATTTTTGGGTATTAGAATATCCTTAATAGCAGCATTAGTGATAGGATTAAGATTATTATCAGATACTGCTTTTTCAAAAGCATACTTAATAACATTATCCTGAGCCTCTTCTTCAATCTCCTTTTTAAACCTGTTTACAATAACGGAGACGGGTGCTTTCCCCTTTCTGAATCCCGGGACAACTGCTCTGCTCCTGTAGCTTTCAGCAATCTTTCGCCTTTCTTCCTCAAGATTTTTATATGGAACAGAAATTTCCATCTCTCGAATATAGGATTTTGGTTTTTTTATCTTTACTTCCATAGGGAAAAAATAACAGTGTGTTATTTAACAGTAGTGCGAGAGGGGGGAATTGAACCCCCACCCTTTAAAAGGACTGGATCCTAAATCCAGCGCGTCTTCCATTTCCGCCACCCTCGCAAAAGACTTTTAACCAACAACGGAGTAGCGAAACCTTAGACTGACGTAAGGAAGGCTTGTTTCGCACAAATAATCGCAGAGCAAGCTCTGCTACTCCATTCACATCAATGTATTTAATTATTACCTCTATTTTTTTCAGATGTCAAGAAAAATTTGCCACGATGGCACAAAGATTTAACTAATATTAGGTAGCCGCAGAATGGAAATCTACAAATCTCTTAAAACCCCTGTTAATAAAAAATTTAATTTTTTGTGTTTGAGGAGTCAGCGGTTGAGGAAATCGAGGTCGGGGTATGTGAACGAGACCAAGAATATCTTGTCTCCCTCTTCAAATTTATTAAACAGGTCTTTTCTTGGATTAAGCATTATTTTTTCTTTAGACTTCACACCAATGAGGATTGAAGGATTTTTAGTATTTCTCTTCTTTAAGATATCTGCCCCCAATTCTTCAAAGGTCTTTCCGTAGTATTGAGGAGGCACGGGTAATTGATATATTTCATTCGTTTCTTCCGAGACAGTGATAAGATTCGTATAGACCTTACTCAAACCAGGAGTTAAAGCGGATTGTGCAATAATTCTTAAAGCAAAATCGCCGGCTGATACTATTTCGTCACACCCAGCCTTATACAGATGTTCAAAGTTTTTCGGGTCAACAGCCTCTGTTACTATATGAATTTTCTGACATTTGTTTTCACTGCATAATTGTTTGATGGTCATTGCAATGAGCATAGATTGCGCATCTGCGTAATTTCCAGCGCTCTTTTGTGAGAGAATGATGCAGGAATAAGCATCCATTATTTTAGCTCGTTTTAGATTTAACACATTTGTAGGGTCACCTTGCACTATATAAACTTTCTTGAATTCCTCCAATTCATCAAGTTCAGGGAAGGCTTTTTCTTCTACTTTATTTGAGACTATTACAATGGGTCTTTTGATCTTTAGTACCTTTGCTCTCAATTCTCTTATGATGTTAATTCCCTTATTATTCCAGTTACAAATCACAATATGCTTACTTAATTTCTTTGGCGGCATAAATCTTCTACCTCCTATTTTCCTTTCAACAAAGATTGAAGCAACGGTTCCTGTAAAAATACCGACGATACCGAGACTCATTATAAGAATGAGTGTTACAGTAATCTTACCTGCAGCCGTTTTTGGTTGACCGCTATCAAGTCCACTGAAAAGATAAACTGCTATATTCCAGAAACACTTTGGAACGTTACCAAATTCTTCAGGATTTCCTTCATGTTCAAAAATCCATAATACAAGAGCACCCGTGACCCATATAAGAAGAATGATAATAAAAAGCCGTAAAAATTCGTGATTCCAGAAAAATTTTCTCAGTCTTAAAAGGATAGCATCAATCAACCTTTTGCAATTCCCCTTTTACTCTCTTTTATAAACCTTAACAAATTCTTTATTTCAGGAATCTGAGGCAGGGTTGCTTTAATTTTTTCCACTGCTTGTACCGTATTTAATTCCTTACTTAATATTATGTTAAAAGCTATCTTTAATATACTTATGGTTTCTTTCTTAAAGTTGTTTCTCCGTAAACCCACAACATTTAATCCATATATCCTGAGAGGTTCACTACCAGCAAGGGCATATGGTATCACATCCTTGACAATCCTGAATCCTCCACCTACGATGGAATATCCGCCGATTCTTGAAAATTGATGAATAGGAACGAGTGCACTCAGAAAAGCATAATCCTCCACCTTAACAAAACCTCCCATCTGCGTTGCATTTGCAATTATTACATTATTTCCTATCTGACAATCATGAGCAATATGAACATAAGCCATAATAAAACAGTTGTTGCCTACCTTCGTTATACTATCTTTTACCGATGCCTTGTGTATAGTCACAAATTCCCTGATAATATTGTTATCTCCTATTTCAACACCAGATTTCCATCCCTTATATTTTATATCCTGTGGGTCTCCTCCCAGCAGGGCTGAATGACAAATTCTGTTATTTTCACCGATGGTTGTCCCTGCCTTAATCAAGACATGGTCTTCTATGTGAGTTCCTTTTTTAATAACTACATCCTTCTCAATGATTGAATATGGACCAATTGTTACTCCAGTCTCTATAATCGCTTTCGTGTCAACAATCGCTGACTTCGCAAACTCTTTCATTACACTTTCTTTCTTCTTTCCATTATCATAGCTGTAAATTTGCCCTCAGCAACCAGCGTATTGCCTACATAAGCCTTCCCTTCAAAAACACAAAGTTTCTTCTTGAATTTCTTCATTTGAAGTTCTGAACGGAGCTGGTCTCCAGGTTTAACTGGTTTCCTGAACCTTACTTTGTCTATAAACATAAAATATAACAACTTGCTTTTCGGGTCCTTAAGTCTATTCAAAAGTAAAAAACCTCCTACCTGCACCATTGCTTCTATTATTAAAACACCTGGCATAACAGGGTCCACGGGAAAATGTCCATGGAAAAATGGTTCGTTTATTGTTACATTCTTGATTCCTGTAACTGCATCCTTCTCTAATTTGATAATCTTATCAACTAATAGAAATGGGTATCTATGGGGCATGATTTCAAGAATATCCAAAATATCATAAGTTTTTTTACTCATAAGCACCTCCATTTATAAAAAACATCGAAATTATGAAAAGTGTAATCTTATTTTCCATTTTTTAATTTTCATATTCTTCTCTATCAATGATTTTTTTTAACTGTTTCAGGAATGCAATGTGTGCTGTATGACCTCCGCATAGTATTACAAAGTGACCGACAACCCTTTTTTCAAGGAGTAAAAGGTCTCCAATAAAATCGAGTATCTTATGCCTGACAAACTCATCCTTAAATCTTAAAGGTGTCTTATTTAAAAGCCCCTTTTTTGAATAAACAAGTGAGTTCTCAAGGCTGCCTCCCTTAATCAAACCCTGTTTTCTCAGAGGCTCAACCCACTCATGAAACGCATATGTTCTCGCAGGAGCAATCTCTTTTACAAAGTGTTCCTGAGTTACTTCTACCGTTTTCATTTGCGTAAGTTCAGGATAATTTTCATAATTGATAAAATAACTAATTACAAGTTTTGGCGATGGATAAAGGGCAAGATGACTTTTACCAAAATTGAAAAGGAAAGGCTTATCGATAATCACTTCATTGTCTCTCTTTACAACTTTCTTCTCAATAATCTTTATATTTCTAAATTTCTCAACTATTGGTAGCGCACTTCCATCAAGGATAGGGAGCTCATCCCCTTTCTCAAATACTATTGTCATTCCATCAATCTCAAAACCTAACAGGGCACCAAGAAGATGTTCAACCATTCCAAAAGATACTGTACCATTACCAATGGTTGTTCCATGAACTGTGTTCACAACATTATCAATCGAGGCTATTATCTTAGTAGCATCGTTCTCTTTTTTTATAAAAGAAATACCTTCATCCGATGGTAGGAGTTTTACCCTGGTTTTTATCCCAGAATGGACTCCTATACCATTCAATGTTACAGAATTCTGAATAGTCCTATAAATCCTTTTTCCCAAGTTTAACTTCTCTTTCAATCTTTTCTAAGGTTTTTTCGAGCTTTCTTATCCTTTTCAGGAGTTCAGGAAATCTTGCTGAAGCGGCATAGATTTTTCGCGCAAGGTTGTGGTCTCTTGCAGGGTAACCTGAGAAAATGGCATCATCAGGGACGTTTTTTGTTACTCCTCCCTTTGCAGCGATTGTTGCACCATCGCCAATCACAAGATGATCTGCAACTCCAACCTGGCCTGCAAGTGTTACATTTTTCCCAATCTTGCAACTCCCTGCAATCCCAACCTGAGCAACGATTAAACTATTTTCACCGATCGTTACATTGTGACCAATCTGAACCAGATTGTCTATTTTGGTTCCCTTCTTTATTCTTGTTTCACTGAATGATGCTCTATCAACTGTAGTATTTGCGCCAATTTCGCAATCGTCTTCAATCACCACTTTTCCAATCTGGGGTATTTTATAATGTTTCTTTTTATCAGTTACATAAGAATATCCA